>JAVHQX010000026.1:0-1029 GCA_036171355.1 Patescibacteria group bacterium
TTTTTGGGTAAGGCTGAACGGGGACAGTCCCTGTGGACAAGATCGGGGTCAACGCGCGCCTGGGTGTGCTATCATCTGTTCTTGAATGCCCCAGGGATACCCGACCAGCCGAAAGCAGACCCGAGCCTCAGCTCGACAACGAGCCGAAAGGCTCGATTTTTTTAATGAGGCATCCGCGGCAGACGAGCCGTGCGTTCCCCGCCGTCCGCGGGGCCATCCCCATTTCGTCCGCGACGGGCCGTGAGGCCCGTTTTTTCTAAGCCTCATTCACGTTCAACGAACGACCATGCGCAAGAACGACCTCAAGAACCTCCTGCCCATTGCCTCGTCGGTCATCGAAGCGGCGCACCGTCATTACTCGTCGAACGGCCTCATGCACGTCCCGGTGCCGCAGATCGTCGGCATCACCGGCGCCTGCGAGAACGTGGACACGCTCTTCAAGGTGAAGAGCCGCGTGCCCGTGCCGCTGTTCTTCTGCCAGACGGGACAGCTCACGCTCGAACAGGCGCTGCAATTCCATCCCGGCGTCTACACCGTGATGCAGAGCGGGCGGGACGAGGAGGCGGAGGACAGCCGCCACCTGCGCCAGTTCGTGCTGACCGAGGAGGAATTCGACTGGAGCCTCGCCGCCGGAAACGCCTCCTACGACGAGGAACGGATGTACGAAACGCTCCTCGCGCGGATCGAGTCCGCGGTGAAAGCGACGGCGTACGCGACCATCGCCGCGCATGGGGCGCGCCTCGCCGACGCCTACGGACGCGACGTGGACGCGCTCGCGAAAAGCCTCACACCCCCCTTCCACCGGATCTCATACGAGGACGCGCTCGCGATGCTGCGCGTGAACGGCCATCCCGGCCTGGCCTGGGGCGCGGACCTGACCGCCGCGCACGAAGCGAAGGTCGTCGAGATTCTGAACGGCGGCGCGTTCCCCCGGCCCGTGTTCATCATGCGCTACCCGCAGCAGATCAAGTTCTTCAACATGAAGGTCTCGAACGCCGACGACCGCGTGGTGCTCTCGGCGGACCTGGT
>JAVHQX010000027.1:0-4688 GCA_036171355.1 Patescibacteria group bacterium
GCGCAATTACGGCATCCAGGTCGTGTCGTTCAAGAAAGGCTGGCAGCACCTGAGCGGCGAGGAAGCGCTGAAGTTCGCGCGCTCGCGCCACGGGACGAACGGCGAGGGTTCGGACTTCGCTCGGGCCGACCGGCAGCAGAAGGTCATCGGCGCGCTCAAGGAAAAGCTCCTTTCCGCCAAGACCTTCCGGAACCCCGCGACCATCGCGAACACCATGGCCGCGCTCCAGTCGAACATCACGACCGATCTGCAACTCGGCGAAATCCTCCGGCTCACGCGGCTCGCGCAAAACGTCGATCATCTGGAGGTCGCGCACAAGGTCATCGACAACTCGCCCGGCTCCCCTCTCGTCGACGGCAACTACGGCGGCGCCTACGTCCTCCTGCCGAAGAACGACGACTGGAACGGCCTGCGCGAGATCGCCGCCAACGTCTTCGACCTCGCGAAACCCGACGACTCCTCTCCCCCGCCACCGCAGGACCAGGCGCCGCTCGAAAAGGCGCGCGTCGAGATCCAGAACGGCACCGGCAAGAGCGGCCAGGCGCGCGTGACCGCGGCCGCGCTCGCGAGCGCCGGATTCCAGATCGTGAAGATCGGCAACGCCGACTCGTTCGGCTACGCCGAGTCCGTCATCTTCGACCTCACCAAGGGAAAGAAGGACGGCCAGCTCGAGAAACTCAAGACCGCGATCGGCGCGAAGGACGCGCGTCGCGGCGCGCCCGCCGGCCTTGCGGAGCAGGGCTCCTCGGCCGCGGATTTCGTCGTCATCATCGGCAAAAACGCCCTCAACTGAGGGCGTTTCAGACACGTCGCCGTTAACGCAACTTCCAGGGCGGCGCGCCCCGGTCACCCCAACCCGTATGGACGAACGCCACATCGCCACGCCCGTCATCGCCATCGTCGGCAGGACCAACGTCGGAAAATCGACGCTGTTCAACCGTCTCCTGGAACAACGGAAGGCCATCACCTCGCCGATCCCGGGCACGACCCACGACATCAATTTCGGCCACTGCCATTGGCAGGGGCTGATCCTCACCGTGATCGACACGGCCGGCCTCGACCTCACCTCCGCCGCCGCGACCGAGGCGAGCCTCACGAAACAGGCGAAGCTCGCCATGACCAAGGCCGACGTCATCGTCTTCGTCGTCGACATCACCGCCGGGCTCAACCCGCAGGACCGCGCGTTCGCCAGGCATCTGCAGAAGTCCAAGAAGACGGTGCTGCTCGTGGCCAACAAGGCGGACAATCCTTCGAAACGCCGCCGCGCGGAGGATCCCGAATGGCTCAAGCTCGGTTTCGGCGCGCCGATGGCCCTTTCGGCATCGAACGGCACCGGCGTCGGCGACATGCTCGACGCGGCCATCGCCGCGCTGCGGAAGGACAACCTCGTCGCGAAAGTGCTGCCCGATATCGACGTGCGCGTCGCCATCATCGGCCGGCCGAACGTCGGGAAGTCGTCGCTGCTGAACGCGCTCGCCGGCGAGGAACGAGTCATCGTGAGCGAAATCCCGCACACGACCAAGGAGCCGCAGGACACGCTGCTGTCGTACGAGGACGAGAACGGCGCGAAGAAGAACATCCTCGTCATCGACACGGTCGGCATCAGGAAGAAGGCGAAGGTCGCGCCGGGCATCGAGAAGATCGGCGTCCACATGAGCCTCGAGGAGCTGAAACGCGCCGACGTCCTTTTCCTGATTATCGACGCCGAACAGGGCGTCGAGCTCCAGGAGAAGAAACTCGCCGGCCTCGCGGAAGAGTACAGCGGCGGCGTGCTGATCGTCGTGAACAAGTGGGATCTCGCGCTCGAGAAGAAGCTTGGCAAGGCGGAGGAATACGCGCAGTACGTCTACGGCGAGATTCCCTTCTTCGCCTGGGCGCCCGTGACGTTCATCTCCGCCAAGAACGGCGCCAAGGTCGGCCGCCTGCTCGGCTACGCCACCGAAATCGCCGCGCAGCGCGACCGCGTCCTCGAACAAGAACAGCTCGACGCGTTCGTGGAAAAGGTGAAGAAGCAGCATCATGCGTTCTTCGCGAAGGGCGGCGACCGGTTCGGCAAGCAGGGCAACCGCCCGAAGGTCTACGGCATCACCCAGGTCGGCACGAAGCCACCGACGTTCATGGTCGTGGTGAAGGACAAGGAGACGCTGCACCCGAGCTTTCTCCGGTTCATCGAGAACCGGCTCCGCGACGACTTCGGGTTCAAGGGCACGCCGCTTCGCGTGTTGGCGAGGGAAATTGATTAAGAGGGACGGAGTCAGGGAGTGAGAGAGTAATAAAGAAAAGATTTGTGAAGCTGATCGTCGGGCTGGGAAATCCGGGGGCGAAATACGAACGCACGCGCCACAATGCGGGCTGGCGGGCCGTGCGCGCGCTCCACACGTTGCATATCGAGGATATCGACGGCTGGAAGACGAAATTCGGCGCGGAGATGGCCGAGGGGCGCCTGGGCGGCGAAAAGGCCGCGCTGATGCTGCCGCAGACCTTCATGAACGCGTCCGGCGACGCCGTCATCCAGGCCGTGCAGTTCTGGCAGGTCGCTCCCGCGGACGTCCTGCTCGTCTACGACGACCTCGACATCCCTCTCGGCAACATCAGGATCCGCGCGAACGGATCGGCCGGAGGGCACAACGGCGTGAAGTCCGTGCTTGAGCGGCTCGGGACGCAGGATGTCCCGCGCGTGCGGATCGGCATCGGCACGGAACGCGCGAAGGTCGTGCCGGCCGAGGATTACGTCCTTGAGCGCTTCTCTCCCGACGAAGAGACCGAGCTCGCCAAGGCGATCGATGCCGCCGTGAAGGCCGTGGAGACCGTGCTGGCGGAAGGCGTCGAGGCGGCATCGAACCTGTACGGGAAATAGGCTGCGTTGAGGCGCGACGCGCGGGGAAGCCACGGAGCTTCCTTTTCGTATATAAGAGGGGGCAGTCCGGCGGAATCGCTTGACAGGCCCGCCGACCCTCGCCTATAGTCCGGCCCCATGGACGCCATTCGCGGCCGGAAGCACGCCGACAACGGGGATATCGCCGTCATCCGCATCGGGGATGAGGGGTATCCTCCCCTGCTTCGGGAGATCGCCGATCCCCCGCTCGCGCTGTATGTCCGCGGAAACGCCGCCGCGCTGACGCACCTTCTGCCGATCGCGGTCGTCGGCACGCGGAAGATGACTTCCTACGGCTCAGCCGCCGTCCGGATCGTCGCGGGGCCGGTCGCGGGGGCCGGCGCGGCGATCGTGAGCGGGCTGGCACTCGGCGTAGACGCCGCCGCGCACGCGGCCGCGCTCGACGCCGGCGGCGTGACGGTGGCGGTGCTGGCGGGAGGGGTCGACGCGGCGAGCGTCGGCCCGAGGACGAACGCGGGACTCGCCGAGCGCATCGTCGCTTCCGGCGGGGCGCTCGTCTCGGAACGGCCTCCCGGCGCCACCCCGTCCAAGATGGCGTTCCCGCGACGCAACCGGATCATCGCCGGCATCTCCCGCGGCACGGTCGTGATCGAGGCGGCCGCGCGGTCAGGCTCGCTCATCACCGCGTACCTGGCGCTCGAGTCCGGCCGCGACGTCTTCGCGGTCCCGGGGCCGATCACGTCACCCGCGTCCGCCGGAACGAACGGGCTCATCCGGCGCGGCGCGGTTCCCGCGACCTGCGCGGACGACGTCCTTTCCGCGTACGGAATCGCCGCGGACGCGCCCGCACGGCAACCCGCCCCGCGCGACGAACGCGAACGCGCGGTGCTCCGCGCGCTCGATCGCGGCCCGCAGACCGCCGACTCCGCCGCCCTCGGCGCCGGCCTGGACATCCGCGAAACGCTCGCCGCGCTCGCATCGCTCGTCGTCGCCGGACGCGTCGCCGACGACGGCGGCTTCTATATGAAAAATTGACAGCCGCATGAAGCGACGGCTACGCTGTGAACACTGTCGACATCCCCATGCCACGCACCACAAAAAAGAAAGAGCCCGCGAAGGGCAGATCGCTCGTCATCGTCGAATCTCCGACGAAGGCGAAGACCATCGCCAAATTCCTCGGCAAGGATTTCACCGTCCTCTCGTCGTTCGGCCTCGTCCGCGACCTGCCGAAGAACGACATCGGCGTCGATGTCGAGCACGACTTCGCCCCGAAGTACATCGTGCCGATGAAATCGAAGAAAGTCGTCAGCGAGCTCAAGAAGGCGGCGGCCAAGGCCGGCACCGTCTACTTCGCGTCGGACGAAGACCGCGAAGGGGAAGCCATCTCCTGGCACCTCCTGGAGATCCTCGACCTGCCCGCGGACCGCGTGAAGCGCATCACGTTCCACGAGATCACCGAGGAGGCCATCCGCGCCGCGCTCGCGAACCCCCGCGAACTGGACATGCATCTCGTCGACGCGCAGCAGGCCCGCCGCGTGCTGGACCGGCTCGTCGGCTACGAACTTTCGCCGTTCCTGTGGCGCAAAGTGGCCCGCGGGCTTTCCGCCGGCCGCGTCCAGTCGGTGATCGTCCGCCTCATCGTCGAACGCGAACGCGAGATCGAGAAGTTCGTCGCCCAGGAATACTGGTCGGTCGAAGCGATGCTCGCCAAAGAACGCGGCGGCTCCGCCTTCCTTTCCCGACTGGTGAAGAAGGACGGCGAAACGCTCGACAAGTTCGCCATCGCCACGGCGGCCGCAGCCGACGCGGTCGTGAAAGACTTGGATGGCGCCGCCTGGACCGTGGAATCGGT
>JAVHQX010000028.1:0-4683 GCA_036171355.1 Patescibacteria group bacterium
TCGAGATCGAATGAAGGATCGGCCAGCTTGTCGAGCATGCCGGAGACGTCGACGTTCCGTTCGATGAGCTGGACCAACGCCCCGATCTCCTCGCTGCGATTGATGAGCGTCGCGCCGATGAGCTCCTTGCCCTTGAGCACGAACTTGATGAACGAATTCCCCGCCGGGTCGCCCCTGTACACCGCCTGCCGTCCGGCGAGCAGCATAGGGCTGCCGACGAACGAGACGCTGATGCCGAAGGCCTGCGCGGTCATCGTCGAGACCATGCGGAACACCTTCCTCTTTCCGGTCATGTTGGTGGCCGCAGTCCTCCCCTGCATCTGCGCGTTGAACCACGTGGCGATCTGCGTCCGTTCGCCCAGCACGACGTCCTGATATTCGACGGCGTCTCCCGCCGCCCACACGTCATGCCTGCTCGTCTCGAGGTATTCGTTCGCGAGGACGCCGCCCCGTCCGATCTCGACCCCTCCCTGCTGTACCCAGTCCGCCGTGCAAAACACGCCGATGCCGGCGATGATCATGTCGCAGGTCGTGCGCGAGCCGTCCTTGAACGCCACGCCCTCGACAGCGTCGTCGCCGACCACGTGGTCGATGAGGGTGTTCCGGGTGATCTTGATGCCGCTCTTCTCGAGCGCGCGCTCGACCATCCGTCCGGACGCCTCGTCGAGGAGCGGTTCCCAGAAATACCGCTCACGGATGATCGCCTCGACCTCGAGACCCGCCAGGCGCAGCATCTCGCACATCTCGAAGCTCACGAAACCGCTGCCGACGATGACGGCGCGCCTTGCGGTCTTTACCGCGTTCATGACGCCGACGGCGTCGTCGAGCGTGCGGAGATAATGGACGCACCGCTTCTGGGCGCCGATGATGCCCCATTTCCGCGAGCACATGCCGGTCGCCACGAGCAGCTTGTCGAAACGTATCTTCGCGCCGTCGTCGAGCAGGACGGAGTTCTCTTCGGGGTCAAGACGCACCACGACCCTGCCCTTGAGCAAGGTGACCATGTTCTCCAGGTACCATTCTTCCGTCTTGAGCCAGATGCGGTCGAACGGAATCTGGCCGAGGAAGAACTGCGGCTTCGACAGCATGACGCGCGAATAGAAGCGGTGCGGTTCTTCGGACACGACGACGATGCCGCCCTCCGGGTCGAGCTTCCGGATGACCTCCGCGGCCGTCGTCCCCGCGACCCCTCCGCCGACGATGAGATAACGCGCGGTGATCATCCCCATGGCGATTATTCGACAGGTTTTCCTTCTTCGTCCTCCAGGAAGATCGCCCGCACCGGACACGACTGCGCGGCGGCGATAAGCGCCTCGTCGGTCACGGTACCGTCCGCGAGCGCCGTCATTTCCGCGGGTCCGGAATCCTTCTTGCCGTCCTTCTGGAGGATGACCGCCTTGCGCTGGCCGTCCAGTTCGAACACGGTCCCGGCCGCGAACACGCACGGCCCGGCGCCGATGCAGAGATTGCGGTCGACTTTGATCTTCTTGATCTTCTTCGCCCCGTCGCTCATAGTTGCGTCGTTACGATCCGCGCGGCATTGTCACCGCGCGAGGGTTAGTTCGCTTTCTTCACCGCCGGCTTCCTCGTGATTTCGATCGCGTGGTCCGGGCAGATCTGTTCGCAAATCTCGCAGCCGATGCACTTTTCGATGTCGATTACGATCGCCGGTTCGCTGAGCTGCCCGAGCTCCTTCGGGTCCCATGAGATCGCCTGGACCGGGCACTTCACGATGCACTCGCCGCAGCTCTTGCACAGGCCGAGGAACCGGGTCGCGCGCACCTTGCCGTTCTCGGCCGACGTCGGCCGGAAGCGCACGAGCGCCGCGGCGTCGATTTTGGATTCGTCGTCCATAGTCCTACGCGGCTAATTCGTATCCGAGGCCGAACGCCTTGTCGTTGAGCTCCTTGAGCGCGGGGTCTTTTGCGTACTTCGACGCGAACTGCTTCTCGAGCGCCTTGTCGAAGCCGCCGACGGTGAGTCCGGGGATGAACCGGAGCATCGCGCCCATGATTACCATGTTGAAAGTCCTCGGCTTCTTCAGTTTCTCGTTCGCGATCGTCGTGGCGTCGACGAGACGCGGCTTCCAGGCCGCGAACGCGGAAACGTCCTTCACGAGGAAGCTGTTCACGATGAGCACGGAGTCGTCCTTCAGATATCTCCGCAGCCGTTCGAGCGCCCGCTGCGACAGCGCCACGCACATGTCGGCCTTCTGGAAGCGCGGGAACCGGATGGGCGCGTCGCCGACCCGCGCGAACGCCATGGACACGCCGCCGCGCTTCTCCGTGCTGAAGCTCGGCAGATAGATGGCCTGCTTGCCCTGCAGCCAGGCGGCCGTGGCGATGATCTTGGCGATGGAGAGCACGCCCTGACCGCCCTCGCCGCTCACGACGATGTTGAACGCGTCCTGCATATCAGTAGCGCTTCACGGGGAATACCTCGGCGAGGCCGTGCTCGAGGAAGTTGAACGTCTTCTCCGGCTCGCCCATCGTCCCCCAGTTCAACGGGCACTGCGACAGGACCTCGATGAACGCGAAGCCCTTCCCGTCCATCTGGTGCTGCAGCGCCGCCTTCATGAGCTGCCGAAGCGCCGGCTGCACGGTGGTGATGCCGCGCGCGACGAACGCCGAAGGATTGACGCTGCGGATGACCTCCGGTGCGCGGATGTAGTACTGGTCCGCGCCCTTCGGCGCCGTGGCGACCTTCATGCCGGGCGGGGTCGTCGGGGATTCCTGGCCGCCGGTCATGGCGTAGAGCGCGTTGTTCACGACGATGACGAGGATCTTCTCGTCGCGGACCGCGGCATTCAGCAACCCGCCGGCGCCGATGGCATAGGCGCCGCCGTCGCCGACGTAGGCGATGGCGACCGCGTCGGTATTCGAGCGTTTCACGCCGGCCATCGTGGGGATGGTGCGCCCGTGATGCGTCTCGACGGTGTCCAGGTTGAAGTAGTCCCAGGCGAGAAGCGAGCAGCCGATGTCGATGCCGAAGGCCACGCGCTGCTGGATGCCGAGTTCGTCGATGGCGAACCCGAGCGCCTTGAGCACCTCGGGGTGCCCGCAGCCGGGGCAATACAGATGCGGCTTGGATTCGATGCGCACGCACTTGGGAAAGGCGTGCGTCGCGGCCTGCGGATTGGCGATGGCGTCAGGCATAGGTCACTTGGCGTCGAGGACGAGCATCTCGATCTCTTCGGGAAGGATGCCCATCGACGGGCGGGAATATTCGACGAACGGCGCAGGCGCGCGTCCGCAGAGCGCGTGCGCGACGATGCGCGCGAGCTGCCCGTCGGCGGATTCCGGAACGAACACCCGTTTCGCGCCAGCGACCGCCTCGCGCAGCGCGTCCGCGGGGAACGGGTTGAGCGTGATCGGACGGAACAGCCGCGCGGCGACGCCCTTCTCGCGGAGCCCGTCGATCGCCGTCTTGGCCGCCGCGGACACGGTCCCGTGCGCGATGATCAGCGTCGGCGCGGACGCGTCCCCGTACGTCTCATGCTCTTCGATCTCCGGGGCGGCGGCTTCGAACGCCGCCTTGATCTCCGTATTGACCGCGAGGGCCTCCTCTTCCAGGTTCAGGCAGTTGCGCAGGCAGGCGTACTCGACGCCGTCCGCGTGGCGGATGTGGATCTCGGGCGACGGCACGACGTCCTCGAGACGGCGCGCGCGCGTCCGCTCGAGGATATACGCCTCGGTCGGTTCCATGACGATCCCGCGTTCCGAAGGGTCGTAAAGCTCGACCTCGGCCATCATCTTCGCGAGATACCCGTCGCCGAGCAGGATGGTCGGGAACCGGTGCTTCCAGGCGACGTTGAAGACCTTGATGCCGTAGTCGTAGAGCTCCTGCACCGTCGCCGGCGAATAGACGACGCGGTAGCCGTTGCCGTTGCCGCCGAAGCACGCCAGGGTCACTTCCGACTGCGAATAGATGACCGTCGAGGTGGACGGGCCGCCGCGCTGCATGACGAACGCCACGATGGGCAAACGCATGGCCTCGGCCATCGAGAACGCGTCCTGGATGATGACGTGGCCCGGTCCTGCGGTCGCCGTGAACGCGCGCGTACCCGTGAGGACGCTGCCGATGAGCATGAAGCCCGCTCCCGCCTCGTCCTCGGCCTGTGTGAAGACGAGACGATCCTCCTTGCCGCGGTCGCTCGAGGCCTCGCCCGCCCAGAAATGCATGATCTCGCAGGACGGCGTGATGGGATACCCGAACATCGCGCGCGCGCCGGCCGCGCGGGCCGCGCGGCCGATCGCCTCGTTGCCCATCAGGAATTTCTTTTCGGCCATAGCGGTTCGACGCCGGTCCGAGGCATGCGGAGGGGCGCGGAAGAAATATCGATATATCGATATATATACATATGATATCACCGGCCGCGAGCGCGGACAAAATACTGTCAACGACCGCCATCCCGGACCGCACGGACGGCCGCCATGATGCCGTTTGACCGGAGGGGCGGCGGCTGTTTGAATACGGTGGTCCGCTCCATTTCTGGTCGGACGTCGCACCTTCCACAGCAAGGAACACGAATGAACCATGCCGCGGGGCTTACAGCCCTGTTTTTGATCGCTTCCTGTTTGCGCCCGCAGCCGGGTCCGTCCGGCAACGTCCCTCCCCAGGCATCGGAACCCTCGGACGCGGCCTCCGCTCCCCCGCCGGGATGCGCCATCGCGCTCGAAACGC
>JAVHQX010000029.1:0-4665 GCA_036171355.1 Patescibacteria group bacterium
CCGTGATTGCGCGCCCGCCGGTGAGCGCCTTGATGCCGTAATCGATGAGGTAGCCTGCCGTGAAGACGAGGATAAGGCCGATCATGGCGTTCTTGAGGATGGTCTTGCCGGTCGTCACCCGCGACTCGACCCCGGCGGAAGTGAGGAGCATGAAACCGCCGTAGACGAACATGAGCAGGGCGAAGCTGCCGGTGATCCCGACGATGAGGGAGGCGACGCTGCGGAAGGTAGCCAATACGCAGTCCAGGCCCGGGGTCTGCAGCGACGCCGCGCGGGCGCAGGGCGGGACGATGGTGATCGCGAAAGCGGGCTCGACGGCGAAGAACAGGAAGCCGGAGAGCACGGCGAAGAATCCGAAAACGATGACGTGACGGGCCGGTGTTGGGAATCGCCTGGTCATAGGGCGAAGCGGTGACCGCCGCTTCCGGTTACGTTGCCGCGAGCGCGGCCGCTATTTCACGGTCTGATTGACCTTGGTGGCGCCGAGTTCGACGATCTTCTTGGGATCGGCCTCGCCGGACAGCATCTGGCGGATCATGTCGGTAAGCGCCTTCTCGGTGGCGTCGGCATCGGTGCCATGATACCAGCTTTTCGCGGTCGGCACCTCAGCGGCGAATACGGAAAGGTCAAGGTCCTCAAGCTGGCCGTTGATCAGGCTGCGCAAGGCGGTAGGCTTCTTGGTCGCCGCGAGGTAGGTCTTGGCGTTCTCTTCGCTGGTCATGAACTGGACGAAATCCCAGGCTTCGTTGGGGTATTTGGTCTTCTTGGAGACGGTTTCGACCCAGTAATTGGCGTAATTGATAGGCTTGTTGCCTTCGATCTGGGGGAAGGGCGCGATGCTGATGTTCAACTTGGGATTCAGCTGCCTGATCTGGGGGAGATGGTACGAGTAGCCGAAGAAGAAGGCCGTCTGGCCGTTCACGAAGGCCGTGAGCGAATCGGGCATCTTGTCGTTCCAGGTATAGACTTCCTTCACGGGATTCGCGAAGTCGGTGTAGAAGATGAGCGCTTCGGCGCCCGGCGGATAGGGGTGACCGGCCAGTTCCGGCGGGTATTTGTCGAAGGTGACCGTGCCGGACTGGTCCGTCATGGGCGCGCCGTTTTGCATCATGAGCAGGGACATGATGTCGGTGGCCCGCTGGACGTTGTCGACGGTGCCGATGGCCGCGCCGGACTGGATGATGGCGCCGGTCTCGTCGAGCTTGGTGATCTTCTTGATCTGGTCCTGGAAGGTCTTCCAGTCGGTGGCGGGTTGCGGGATGCCGGCGCGGTTCAGGATGTCGCGGTTGTAGTACAGCACCATGGTGTCCACGAAGAGGGGGAGGCCGTAGATCTTCGGGACCAGGGGGGCGCGCGGATCGTCCTGCTCGGTGGGGATGACGACGTCCTCGGAGACCACATCGACGTAATCGTTCGCCAGCTTCTTGAGCGTCATGCCCGGCTCCTGCCGCATGACCGTGACGAACTCCTTCTTGATGGTGCCTTGGATCTCGCGGTAGGGGATGGTCAGCACGGCGGGCACGGGCAGGAGGCGCGGCTGCCAGCGGCGGAGCCACGTATTCTGCAGGCTGATGACGTCAGGTCCCTGGTCCTGGGCGAGCCCGTCGAGGACCGCCTTCTCGTACTCGTCGTAGTTGAACCGCCGGTATTCGACGTTGATGTTCGGGTGGATCTTGCGGTACGCCTGCAGGATCGGGTCGAAGGCGTCATTGCCGTCGAACACACGCCAGTATTTGAGGGTGATGGGCTGGGAGCGCTGCGCGACCTCTTTGTTGACGCCCTTGCAGCCGAAACCGGCGAACAGCAGGACGGTCGCCATGCCGGCGAGCGCCGCGAAACGGCGCAGTGAGGTGACTCGGGCGGCGAGGCCGCGATGGGTGGTGCGCATAGTCGGCTTAGCGTTTCCGCGCGGCGCTGCCGCCGACGCGGGACTTGAGGTAGCGGAGGAACGCGCCATCGGCGTTGACCTCCTTGTGTTTGAGAGCGAAATCGACCGACGCCACGAGGAACTGCAGCTTGTTGCCGCAATCGTAGCGGATGCCATCGACGATCTTGCCGTAGATGGGCGCGCCGCTCTCGAGGTGGCTGATGAAGGCGTCGGCGAGCCTGATCTCCCCGTCCTTGCCGGCCCTTTGCGTCTTCAACAGCGCCATGATGGCGGGCGTGATGATGTAACGTCCGACCGCGGCGAGCGTCGACGGCGCCTTGTCGGCGGAGGGTTTCTCGACGAACCCCTGGAGCTCCATGATTTTCTTCGAGACCATGGTGCCGCTGGCGATGCCGTAGCTCGAGGCGTTCTTTTTGCCGACGTCGCACAGCGCGATGACGGGGTCGTGGTACTTCTCGTAGGTGGCGATGAGCTGGCCGGTCACCGGCACCTCCGCGTCGAAGACGTCGTCGCCGAAGAGGACGGCGACGGGCTCGCCGGGGTCGACGAACGGCAGCGCGGAAAGGATGGCGTGGCCGTCGCCGAGCGGCGCGTGCTGGCGGACGAAGGCGAACTTCGCGAGGTTCGTGATCTCGAGGAGGGCGGCCAGCTCTTTCGTCTTCCCCTTGCTCTCAAGGCGGTTCTCCAGCTCCGAATTGCGGTCGAAATGGTCCTCGATGGCGCGCTTGGTCTGGCTGGTGACGAAGATGATTTCTTCGATTCCCGCCGCGACGGCTTCCTCCACGACGTATTGGATGACCGGCTTATCGACGAGCGTGAGCATCTCCTTAGGCTGCGCCTTGGTCGCGGGGAGGAACCGCGTGCCGAGACCGGCCACGGGGATGATGGCTTTTCGGATCTTCATAGCCTCTCCAGTATACGGAAAAAAGGGGAGGACGAGAAGGGTCGCCGAGCGCCAAAAAAGGCGCCGGGGAGGCGCCTTTTCGCCGCAGTCCGTCATTTGCCGACCGTGGTATTGATGAGGCCGATGGCCTCAGCCACGATGGGGTAGTATTCGGGGTGTTCGGCGGTCGGGTAGGTTTCGATCATCTTCGCGAACGCCTCCACGACCTTCGAATAATCCCTGCCCTTGTACCAATTGCTTGCAGTGAGGACCTGGCCCGCGAACGGGGCGATATCCGGGTCCGTAAGCTGGCCCTGGATCAGGGAGCGGAGCGCGGTCGGGCGTCTGGCCGCCGTCAGGAACGGCCCCACCTGCTCATCGCTCGCCAGGAATTGCAGGAAGTCCCATGCCTCGTCCGGATGCGCGGTCTTTTTCGCGACCACCTCGACGGGGTAATGGAGCAAGTTCGCGGCCTTGGACGGATCGACCTGCGGCAAGGGGGCGATGCCGAAGTCGAGCTTCGGCGCGCGTTCCCTGATCTGGCCGATGTCGGAGGGGTAGCCGAAGTAGAACGCGGTCTTGCCGGTGATGAACGCGTCCAGTGAATCGGGCATCTTGTCGTTCCAGGAGTAGTTCGGCGAACCCGGGATGGAGAAGCTCTGGTAGAAGATGAGCGCTTCGATGCCCGGCGGGTAGGCGTGGCCGTCGGAACCCTCGGGCGGGAAATTGCTGAACGTCGCGTAGCCGTAACTCGGATCGGCCATCGGAGCGCCGTTCTGCGACATGATCGACGCGAGGATGTCGACGTTGTTGCGGACGTTCTTGGCGAGGCCGATTGCCGCGCCGGACTGCTTCAGGTCGGTCGGCGGGCCTTCGGGGGCGTCAGGTTTTTTTTCTTCGAAGATGGTCAGTTTTTGGGCGTATTCCTGCAGATCGCGCCATGTCTCCGGCGGCTTCTCGATGCTGCTCTTTTTCAGGATGTCCTTGTTGTAGAACAGCCCGAGCGTGTCCGCGGACAGCGGGATGCCGACGATTTTGTCGACGGGGGGCTTGTCGACCGTGTCGACGAAGGGGAGGATGACGTCCTTGGTCACGCCTTCGACGTACCGGTTCCTCATGTCGAGGATGGTCATGGTCGGCGTCTTTTTTTTGATCGTGACGATCTGCTTTTGGGCGTTGACCGTCTGCGTCGGGATGGTCGTCTCCTTCGGCATGGTCATGATTTTCGACTTCCATCCGCCGATCCAGACGTTCGGGATGCTGAAGATGTCCGGTTCGCGGTTTTCGGCGAACGCCTCGAGGAGCAGCTTTTCGTAGTCCTCTTCGCGCATTTTCCGGTAGACGATATCCACGTTGGGATGAAGCTTCTTGTAGGCGGCGATCTGGTCGGACATCGTGTCCGGATCGTCCTGGACGCGCCAATATTCGAGCGTTACCGGCTTGATCTGGACCTGCGGTGCCGAGGCGAGACTGCAGCCCGCGCCGACGAGCACAAGCGTGGCCAAGATCGCGATGGGAATGATTTTCCGCATAATGAGGGGTGATTTCGCTTTAAAGCGTAGCAAAAAAGCGCGTCATGCGCCACCCGTCCCGGGGGTATTTACTGCTGAAGCATGTCGTGGTACTTTTTCCGCCAGCGACCACGCTTCCAAGGAGAGGTGTCTGAGTGGGGCGGGCCGCGAGTCGGCGAGCGGCCGCCGGGCGCCAAAGGGCGCCAGGGGACCGGCGAAGACGACAAATTTTATATCGAGGCGTAGCCTAGAAATACGGAGAGGTGTCTGAGTGGTCGAAAGAGACGGTCTCGAAAACCGTTGTAGCCGCAAGGTTACCGTGGGTTCGAATCCCACCCTCTCCGCCATCAAAAACCGGGTCACGGCAGTGACGCGGTTTTTGA
>JAVHQX010000030.1:0-4642 GCA_036171355.1 Patescibacteria group bacterium
GGGCGCCCCGTTCCCCATCGGCCCGCGCCACGGCCTGGGCAGCGGGGGGGGCGCGCCTTATTTCGTCGTCGACACGGACACCCGCCCCAACCCCGGCGCCGTCGCGCGCGCGGACGACCCGTCCGCGCTCTACGCCTCCGCGCTTTCCGCCGCCGACGCGCACTGGATCGCCGGCGAGCCGCCCGCATTCCCGCAGCCCTGCAAGGTCCGCATCCGCTACCGCCAGCCGCTCCAATCCGCCACGCTTTACGCCGGCGGATTGCCCCCCGAAGCTTCAGCGGAGGGGGGGCTTGTCGTGAAGTTCGAGAAGCCGCAGCGCGCGGTCACGCCCGGACAATTCGCCGTCTTCTACGACGGCGACCGCTGCCTCGGCGGCGCGGTCATCGCCGGGGCGCTCGCGTCTTGACGTCCATGCCCCTGCGGGCGCAGGATTGCCGCGCGTCGTCCCGGCGCAGAAGGAGGAAACGATGTCGTTCCTTTCGTGGACCTGCATCGCCGTCTGGGTGACGGCGCTCGTGCTGCAATGCGCGCGCATGGCGATCAAGAACGATCCCAAACGCGACCGCCTTTACCGGCAGCTGACCGTCGCGACGTTCGTCGTCGGTGTCGGCGTCGCCCTGCAAGCCTCCATGGCCATTGCCTTCGGCGGCGTCGTCCACGTGCGCGGCGCGTTCGTCGGGGTCCTCATCCTCGTCCTGCTCGCCTTCGTTTCCTGACCCCGATTGACCGGGAGGCGGATTTCCGCTACGGTTGAGCCGTTCTTTTTCCGCGCATTCCGCGCACGTCACCGCCCGATTGCCTAAGGAGGCACGTCATGGCGACCGCCCTCGCGATTCTGCTGTCGAACACGCTCATCATCTTCGCCTTCGCCTTCGCCTGCGGCATGCTCGCGCGCTACTGGGCGCAGAAGGGCCAGATCGACAAGGCCCGCTGGGCCGCTCGGTTCGCCTTCGGCGGCTCGTCGCTGCTCGTGGTCATCCAGCTCGGACTGACCGCGCTCGCGATGCGCTCCGGCGCCATGGGCCAAGCCCTCTTCAACCTGCTGTTCGCGGCGCTCTGGCTCTGGATCGCCTCGAACGACCTCAAGCTCCTGCGGATGCTCCGCTGACGTCCGTCCCGTTCCCGCCCCGCTCTCGCGAGGCGTTTTCTTTTTCGCGGGCGGCGGAGCGGATAGGGGGGAAACGAGGCGCGTTCCGCTTGTCACAAGCTCCGCTTTCGGATATCCTGTCACGGACACGTTTCTCAAGAATTATGCCCGACCACGCGCCGAAACCGTCGACCATCGCCTTTGCGATCATCATCCCCGTCGCGCTCATCCTTCTCGGCGCAGGCTGCTTCAGCGTCGCCGACACGCTTACGAACGAAGCCGTCCTTCCCGCGCAGGTGCCCATCCAGGCCCTGAACAAGGCCAAGCAGGTGACCGACGAGGAGCGCGCCAAGGAGAACGAGGCCAACGAGCAGGCGAGCGACGACATGGGCGTCGCCATGATCGTCACCGAGAACGCGGCAGTGCCCGCGGGGGCGACGCTCGCGCCCGGGACCATCGGCTGCAACGACCGGGTCGCCTACGTGAAGGTCCACCGCGGTGCCTCGACCGACAGCGCGGTCCACGACGCGCTCATGACGCTCTTCTCGGTGAAGGACTCGAATTATCAGGACCTCTACAACAGCCTTTGGCAGTCGGACCTCAGCGTCGACAAGATCATGTCGAGCGACGGCGTCACGACCGAGGTGTGGCTCAAGGGCAAGACGCAGTCCGGCGGCGTCTGCGACGACCCGCGCATCAAGGCGCAGATCGAATCGACCGTCAGCCGCTTCAAGCCCAAGTTCAAGATCTTCCTCAACGGCTCCGAATCCGCCTACCGCTGCCTCGGCGACATGAGCGGACAGTGTAAGTGACGGCGTTCAGTTAACAGTTATCAGTTGACAGTTTTCAGTCGTTGGTTCTGCGCCACTGTTAACTGACAACTGCCGAACGCGTACTCCGTATGACCGGCCACGACATCCGAAAAATCTTTTTGACGTTCTTCGCGGGCAAGGGGCACAAGGTCATCCCCTCGGCTTCGGTCATCCCGGAGAACGACCCGACGGTGCTGTTCACGACCGCGGGCATGCATCCGCTCGTCCCGTACCTCATGGGCGAGAAGCACCCGGAGGGCACCCGCCTCGCCGACGCGCAGAAGTGCGTCCGCACCGGCGATATCGACGAGGTCGGCGACAACCGCCACCTCACCTTCTTCGAGATGCTCGGCAACTGGTCGCTCGGGGACTACTTCAAGCTGGATGCCATCGAGTGGAGCTTCGAACTCCTGACCGGCAAGCAATGGTTCGGTCTCGATCCGAAGCGCCTGTCGGTCACCGTGTTCGAGGGCGACGCCGATGCGCCGCGCGACGACGAATCGATCGGCATCTGGCAGAAGCAGTTCGCCAAGGCCGGCATCGACGCCAGGGTGGGGGAGAAGATCTTCGCGTACCCGAAGGCCAAGAACTGGTGGGGCCCGGCCGGGCAGACCGGTCCGTGCGGCCCCGATACCGAGATGTTCTACGACACGCTCGGCCTCGCCGATCCCAAGGCCCACGCGCCGGGCTGGGCGGGCCCAGGTTCCGACGGCGCGTGCCATCCGAACTGCGACTGCGGCCGCCACGTCGAGATCTGGAACGACGTCTTCATGCAGTACGACAAGACCGCCGAGGGGACGTTCGTGCCGCTCGCGCAGAAGAACGTCGACACCGGCATGGGCCTCGAGCGCATGGCCATGATGCTGCAGAAGGCCGAGACCGTCTTCGAGACGGACCTGTTCACGCCGCTCATTGCCAAGATCGAGCAGCTCTCCGGCAAGCGTTACGGCGAGGGCGCGGAATCCGTGCGCGCCATGCGCGTCGTCGCCGACCACCTCAAGACCGCAACGTTCATCATCGGCGATCCCCGCGGCGTCGGCCCGTCGAACACCGACCAGGGCTACATCGTCCGCCGCCTCATCCGCCGCGCGGTCCGCTTCGGCAGGCAGCTCGGCATCGAGGGCGCGTTCACGTCGATGGTCGCCGACGCCGTCATCGCCATGTACGCGCAGGCCTACCCCGAACTCTCCGCCAACCGCGCCCGCGTCATCGCCGACCTCGACGCCGAGGAGAAGAAGTTCTCCGAGACGCTGCAGCGCGGCCTCCAGGAAGCGAACAAGCTCAAGGAGCAGTACGCCACGCTCTTCGAGGTTCCCGGCCAGTCCGCCTTCTATCTCTACGAGTCCTTCGGTTTCCCCAAGGAGCTCACCGAGGAGGTCATGGGCAAGCGGGTGAATTCCCGCGAGTGGGAGGAGGCCATGAAGAAGCACCAGGAGACGTCCCGCGCCGGTGCCGAGCAGAAGTTCGCCGGCGGGCTCGCCGACCACTCCGAGGTCGTCGTACGCATGCACACCGCGACGCACCTCCTGCACCAGGCGCTCAGGAACGTCCTCGGCCCGCACGTGGAACAGAAAGGCTCGAACATCACCCATGAGCGCCTGCGGTTCGATTTCACCCACGGCCAGAAGATGACCCCCGAGCAGGTCCGCGAGGTCGAGGAGATCGTGAACCAGCAGGTCGTGAAGGACCTGCCCGTGCATTTCGAGATGCTCACCGTCGACGAGGCCAAGGCGAAGGGCGCCATCGGCCTATTCGAGGACAAGTACGCGACGCTCGGCAACAAGGTGAAGGTCTACATGGTCGGCGACGATGAACGCGGCTACTTCTCCAAGGAGATCTGCGGCGGCCCGCACGTCGAGCACACCGCGATGGTCGGCGCGTTCAAGATCATGAAGGAAGAAGCGAGCAGCGCCGGAGTGCGGCGCATCAAAGCCGTGGTGCAATAGGAAGATGGGGAGTGGTCGAGTGGCAAAGCGGTTGAGTGGAAAAGGGGCCGCAGGGCCTCTTTTCGGTTAAAAAATACGAACTTAGCCGCATGGCTTTGAGATCCGTCGAGAAATCCGGCTGGGGTGCAAGGAAGCGCGCGTGACGGAGAGGCCGGATTTCCATCGTTCATGAATCATCAGCGTGACATTTCTCGCCAAGCGGGTGGCGCGGGTGGGGGACCCCCGATGGGCGCGCAGGCCGCAGCCGAGCACCCAGCGGGGGTGACCCGCGACAGGACCCGCTCGTCGGACATTCGAGCGGGTAAAAAAATCCCCCGACAGAACGTCGGGGGACGGGACGAATGAGCGATGCGCCGCGATCAGCCCTGGCGGCCGGTCGCGCCGTTGGTCGGGCCGATCGAGATGATCGACTTGAGCGACACCACGAGCAGCGCGAGGATGCCGCCTACCGCGAGGTAGAGCAGCGGGTTCGTGAGCAAGGTCAGCATGCGGACTCCTCCTGATTTCTACGATGGGTTGTCATGGAACGTTCCGCCTTTGGCAGGCGTCCTCTCGGAACTTCGCCGTGAGCGGCGCAAGTTAACGCAAAACCGCGGGGTTTGTCAATTGTTCCGGGGGCAGTTATCAGTCGGCAGTCATGTCGGGGCAAATCCGCACTGTCTACTGAAAACTGACAACTGATAATTCAACGATATGCCGCGCGAGACCCCCTTTTTAGAGATAACCTGAGCGAAGGGGTGCCGGGTTCCGGCCAATCCGCGGCGGCGAAGCCTGGTCTCGCCGCAGGCGAGTTCGCC
>JAVHQX010000031.1:0-4555 GCA_036171355.1 Patescibacteria group bacterium
GTAGTGCAGCGCCTGGACGTCCGTGTTCGCGGTGATGAACTCGACGCCCTTGATCTTCGACCTGATCATCCGATTGATCGCCGAACCGCCGGAACCGCCGGCGCCGATGACCTTGATCTTCGCAAACGTCTCGATTGCTGGTTTCACTTCGGCCATACGTGTGCGTTGCGTGAGAGAGATAAGGACGCGGTTCCATCATCCGCGCCGCTGGATAGGTAAAGAGTACGGGAGCGCTTATCCCCATGTCAAGCAAAAAACCGCTAAGTGAACAAAAAAAATGTTCATCTTGCGCGATGAACACCTTCCTGCGCGGCGCCGATGCCCTACGGGACGAGCGCGCCGAACCACTTCTTGAGGCTCTCCGCGACCTTCTCGACCGGTTTGCCGAAACCGGAACCCTTGCGCTTCTTGCCGCTCCCCTCCGGCATCTCGTTCATGCCCCACTGCACGAGGCCGATCGCCGTCGTGAACGCGAGGTCGTTGACGCGGTCGGTGATGCTCGTGACGCCGATCGGGTAGCCGAGCGACGCAGGCAGCCGGAGCTTCTCCTTGGTGAGGTCGACGAGACCGGCGATTTTCGAGCCGCCGCCCGTGAGGACGACGCCCGCCGGCAGCATGCCGCTGCGCTGGATCTTCTTGAGCTCCTTCTCCACGCGTTCCAGGATCTCCTCGAGCCGCGCCTGCACGATGTCGCAGACGTATTTGCGAGAAACGACCTCGTCGCCGTCCGCGCCGAGCTCGCGCAGGTTGACCTGCTCGGACCTGCCGACGTTCGCGCCCGACGCCTCGGCACACTGCAGCTTCACGCGTTCCGCGACGTCGATGGACGTGCGCAGGCCGATGGCAATGTCGGAGGTGATATGGTCGGAACCCAGCGGAATCGAGGACATGTGCAGGATGTCGCCCTGCTCGAAGACCACGAGATTGGTGGTGGCGCCGCCGATGTTCACGACGGCGACCCCGAGTTCCTTCTGGCGGGCCGTGGTGACGACCTCCGCGGTGGCGAGCACGCCGAGCACCAGGCGCTCGATGTTCACGCCGGTCCGGTAGACGCACTTCGTCAGGTTCTTGATGTGCGAGGAGAGCCCCTGGATGATCTGCGCGTCGACTTCGAGCCGAAGGCCGTTCATGCCGACCGGGTCCTTGATCCCCTTCTGGCCATCCACGGTGAACGCCTTGGGAATCACGTGCAGGATCTCGAAGTTAACGGGGGTGGCGACGGTCTGCGCCGCGTCGACCACGCGATTGACGTCGTCCTCGCGGATCTCGCCGTCCGATTTGGCGACGGCGACCACGCCCTTGCTCTCGAGCAGCGTCACGTTGGAGCCGGAAATCGATACCCAGGCGCTGCCCACGGGCGCGCCGGTCATGCGTTCGACCTTCTCGATGCACGAGGAAACCGAAGAAACGGCGTCTTCGATGGAATTGATGACGCCTCGGTTGATCCCTTCGGACGGCACTTCGGCCGCGCCGACGATATGGACCTGTTCCTTATCCGCGGCAGGCAGCCGCTGTCCGACCGCGATGCGGACGGACGTGGATCCGATATCTATGCCGGCGAACAACGCATCTTCAGCCATACGCGAAATGACGTCCCTTTACTTCAGGCACCTGTTACCAGTTTGACGAAGTAGGGCCAAAAAATCAATACGCCGATAAGCAAGGCCCCGACGGAGGCCACGAGCACCGTTCCGGCCATGATATCCTTGATGTCTTCCACGTAATGGTGGATCCTCGGCTTCAAGATATCCACCATGCGCTCGAAGATGCTGTTCACCAGTTCGAGCACGAGGACGAGCACGATGGCCAGCGTCAAGAGCGCCTTCTCGGGGACGCGGAGGCCGAATCCGAACATGAGGGCGACGACGACGAGCGCCGCCAAAAGCTGGAGGCGGAAGCTCTGTTCCTCCCTGGCGACCACGACGATGCCCTTCATCGCGTAACGAAGGCTTTTCGCGAACTTGTTGAAATCGAGCACTTCTTTGCAGTTAACAGTTGTCAGTTATCAGTCGACAGTGAACGCCGCGGCGAGGCCCACTGCAAACTGATAACTGCAAACTGATAACTGACAACTGATAACTGACAACTGATTACTGCTTACCGTCACAGCAGGCCGGCCCGGATGAGGATGTCGCGCTGAAGGGCGAACATGGCGGTTTCCTGGGCGAGCGTCTCGTGGTCGAAACCGAGGAGATGCAGGACGCCGTGGACGACCATGAGGCCGAACTCCGCCTTGACGGACCTGCCGATGGCCTTCGCCTGCCGCCGCACCTGCGGCAGCGAGATGATGATGTCGCCGAGGTCCCGCTCCCCCGGCCTCCGGACCGCCGCGGGCATACCCGCGTCGTAGGAGAACGACAGGACGTCGGTGACCTTGTCCTTGCCGCGATGGACGCGATTGAGGCGCCGGATGGCGGCGTCGTCCGTGACCCGGACGGCGATAGCGAGCTTCCCGCGCGCGCCCGCGCGACGGCACGCGAGCGAAACGAGCGTCCGCAGGGACGCCCTCGTGTGGCCTGCGGGCAACGTTCCCAGTGACTGGACGCTCGCCATAACGGAGGTTCGGTTCGCACTCCCATGATACCGTCCGGACGGGAAAATGAAAACCGGACCGACGCCCGTCGGACCGGCCTTCCGGGAATCACGGCGCGAGCTTCTGGAGGCTCTGCACCATCATCTGGAACGTCACTTTGTACTGGATCTCGAAGCGCTTCCCGAGGTTGTAGCTGATCACGTAGACCTTGTCTCCCCCGTCCACGTAGGCGGTGAACTTGTCGGGGCTCAGGACCGTATCGTAACCCTGCTTGGTCTTGAACGGCTCGACCTGCGAGCTCGTGACGCCGGGCGATTGCGCCAGGTACCAATCCATGATCGTCTGCGCCTTGTCCTTGTCCTGGACGAGCACCTCGATGAATTCGCCGCTGGGTCCGTCGAAGAAGACCTCTTTCTTGGTCTCGTCCGTCTCGCGGACGGACCAGGATGCCGGCCGGAGGATGACGTAATTCTGGGACGCGTTCGAATAGACGGCGATAAGGGGGTTGTCCTTGAGCGACGACGGCGCGGGCTTGGCCGGATCGAAGAGGTTGAGCGCCTCGTTCAGGTCGACATAGCTGTCCTTGTCGGTATTGGAATCGTTCGGGTTCGTGCCGAAGACGTTCTTCTCTTCCTCGTCGGTAAGGCCGTCGGAATCGGAATCCAGGCCGGGCGTCGGCTCCGGCGGCCTGCAGTCAGCCGCGCAGGATTCGAAGGTCTCGGGAGACTCGCACTTGTTGTCGCCGCAGACGGGCGGCGGCGGGCCGCAGTCGGACGAGCAGGATTGCGGGGTCTCCGTCGGCGCCTCGCACTTCTTGTCGCCGCAGACGGGCGGCGGCGGGGCCGTGTTCACGACGGCGACGGGCTTCGGCGCGGGTTTGCGCAGGAAGAAATAAGCGGCGGCGCCTCCTCCGCCGAGCAGGAGCACGACGAGCACGACGATGATCGCGACGAGCGGGCCGCCCTTCTTCGCCGGCTGCGGGGGGACGGGACCCTGCGGCATGGGCTGCGCCTGCGGGACCGCTTTGGGGATCTTTTTCTTGAGCGCGGCGCCGTAGAACTTCTCCGGGATAACATGAATCACCGGCTCATCGCCGCTCGGGGCGGGTGTGCCTGCCGGTTTCTGCAGTTCGTTCGGCTTAGGATCCATAGCGTGATGGGTCGCGGGAACGCGGCCTCGCCGCCGCTCGAGCGGAGATCCGTGGGCTATTGCCCGGGAACCGCGAAAAGCTTGCCGGGGCCTTTCGGATTATATCCGCCCTTGACTTCCTGGCCGTCGAGATAGCCGTCGCCGTCGGTGTCGGGATTCTTGGGATCGGTGCCGTAGACCTTCACTTCCTCGCGGTCGTTCAGGCCGTCGCTGTCCGTGTCGGAAGACTGCGGGTTCGTGCCGAGCGCCGCCTCTTCGCTGTCCGTGAGGCCGTCGCCGTCCGCGTCCGCGGGGGCTTGCACCGCTTCGGGCGGAGCGACCGGCTGCGTGGGTTCCGGCTGCGGGACCGGCGCGGGTTCAGGCGTCGGCGCCGGGGATGGTTCCGGCGCGGGAGTCGGCGCCGGGGCAGGCGCGGGTTCGGGCGTCGAAGCCGGGGACGGTTCCGGCGCGGGAGCCGGCGTCTCATTCTTCGCGACGGCGCCTCCGGCGTCAGCGGTCTTGCTGCGAGAAAACAGGAAATACCCGCCTCCGCCGAGACCGAGCAGCACGACGACGATGGCGAGCAGAAGCAGTTTCGACGGTCCGCGGCGGACGACCGTTTCTTGCGCGGACGTCGCCCCGGCAGGTTTCTGCGGCGCGACCTTATCCACCTCCGCGAAGATGTCTACCGGCTCCTTTTTTTCGTCGAACATAACGCTGCGGATGAACCGAATTGGCCTTAACGGCGCGGAAATCTCAACAGCCTTAGTATAGCATAATTTAGCATCCTTCTCCAGAAGCGCGGAATGGCGCATAACCGAAACCCCGCCTTATCCGCAGGCGGGGTTCCACGACTTTCCGCTAAAGCGATTTCGGATCAAGCGGATCGGTCTT
>JAVHQX010000032.1:0-4502 GCA_036171355.1 Patescibacteria group bacterium
TGTCCGATGGCCATCGGACCGTGTTAACCGCCCGGCATTCGCCGGGCGAGGGGCGTATGCCCCTCGGGCTACACCACGGACCCATGCCGTAGCGGGATTATTGTAGGCCAAGGCTTTTTTCTTTTCAAGTCCCCCATGGAGGGGGCGGTCCGCCTTAAATGAGGATAAAAAAGCCCCCGAACGGATGGTCGGGGGCGGGGATGCGGCTGTCGTCGCGTCAGCGGCGGTTGGTCGCGGTGCAGTCCTGGAAGACCGGGCTGTTGCCGTCGACCCGCCACGAACCGCTGCACTCGACGACCGGCCGCGTGACCGAGACGGTCTGGTAGACCAGCACGGCCGCGAGCGGCGCGAGCAGCGCGGCAATCGCGATGAGCGCGATGACGAGCGCGGTGGGAGGGGACGCGACCCTCGGGCGAGGGCGGCTTGATTGCCGCCTGACGACCTTGGGTTGCGCCTGCGGCGGGGCGGCGCGGCGGGAAGCCGCGACGACGGGTGCGGGCACCGTGGCCGGCGCCGTCGGCTGCGGGAGCCGGGGCGCGATGACCACCACGATGGGCGATGCGGCCGGCGGAGCGGGCGGAGGCGCGGCCGGCGGCTGTGCCGGACGTTCCTTCGCGGACGTTCGCCGGACCCGAGGCTTGCGCTTCGGGACCTCCTGCTTCGGAGGCTCCGCTGCCGCGGGTGCCGCTGCGACCGGCGCGGGAACGGCGTGCCGGCGCCTGTCGGGCGCGACGATGCCCTTGAACGGCACCATCTCGTCGCCGATGAAGCACTCCACGCGGTACCGCCCGTCGTCCGACGGGACGAACTCCGCGATGGCGCTGCCGCTCAGGTCCGTGCGCTCGTCCACGTAGGTGAACTCACCCGAACCTTCCGCGACCTTGAACTCGACCGGGACGTGGGGGACCCCTTGTCCCTCCTCGTCCGTCAGCTTCACCTGGAAGGGTTCGAGCGGTTTACCCGCCCACCCTTCCTGGATCTCGCCTTTGAACTCCAACATGTTGTCCGTATCCTTTCTCGCCGTTTCGGACGGCATAGCCGGCCTTGCGGCGGAAAAAGAAAGGGGCGGCCGCGGAAGTCCGCAGTCGCCCCGGGGTGGATGCTCCTTCTACCGAGCGGTGGGCTCGGCGAGCTGGAGCGTGGCGCAGTTCGTGAAGACGAGCTGGTTGCCCTCGACCCGGTACTGGCCGGCGCGGCAGCCGGTCGCGTCGATCAGGCGCGGCGCCGGGGTGCGGACCTCGGGCAGCGGCAGGGGATCCGCGGGCGCCGGGGCCGTGGCGGGGGGTGCCACCGATGTGGCGGGACCGACGCTGTTGCGGGCGACGACGAACGCGATGCCGAACAGGCCGATGACCCCGAGGATGGCGGCGACCATGAGCCCGTACTTGAGACCCTTGCCGTCGTTCGTCGGGAGCTTGTCCTCGTCGTCCTTGCCCGCGTCGGCGCCGTTGTCGGCGTTCGCGGTCGGGGCGGTGGCGGACGCGGCCTGGGCGGTCGCGTCGCCGGTGGCGCCGACGGCGGCCTGGAGCGGGGGCTGCGGCAGCTCCTCGATCTTCTCGACCTTGGGGGTGCCGCCGTCCTGCGTGGCGCCGTCGGCCAGGAGCTCGGGGGACACGATGACCGAGGGCTGCTCGGTCGAGGCGCCGGTGGAGTCGTTCTTGGTCCCGGCGGCGTCGGTCTGCGGAGTGGTCTTCATCGGTCTCCTCCTTGTACTTTGTCGGATTGGCTGTGGAAAGTGCGCATCATCCCGGGACCATCCCGGCATGAGCCCAAGCCTAGCTTGAGACCTACCAAGCTACCACAAAACGACGCGTTTGTCAACCCTGTCTGACAGACCCGTCTCCAAGCAAAAACCCCGCCTTTCGGCGGGGCTCCTTGTTCTCCGTTCTCCGCCCTTTCGTCTCCCGTCTCCCGTTTATTTCTTCGAGGCGGCGACGATGGCTTTGAAGGCTTCCGGGTTCTTCATCGCGATTTCGGCGAGGATCTTCCGGTCGAGGATGATGCCCGCCTTTTTGAGGGCGCCGATGAACCTGCTGTACGAGAGGCCCTCGGGGCGGACGGCGGCGTTGATCCGGGTCTGCCACAGGCCGCGCATGTTGCGCTTCTTGAGGCGGCGGTCGCGATAGGCGTTCTTGCCCGCCTTCAGGATCGCGGTCTTGGCGAGCTTAAGCTTGCTCTTGCGGCCCCACATGTAGCCCTTGGTCTGGGCCATGATATTCTTGCGCCGCTTGAGATGGGTTTTTCCGCGTTTGACTCGAGGCATATCGGGAGGTTGAAAGGTTGGGAGGTAACGAGGTTGAAAGTTCGCGGCGGCGGTCGTTTTTTTGACCTCTCCGCCTGTCGGTCTTTCAGCCCTTCTCTTACTGCTGCTGGATGAGTTTCTTGATGGTCTTCGCAAACGCAGGGTGCTGCGTCTTGTCGCGGCGCTTGCCGCGGGTCGTGTTGCCGGATTCGCGGGCGTTGAAGTGATCCTGGCCGGCGGCGCGCTTGAGGACCTTGCCCTTCTTCGTCACCTTGAACCGTTTCGCCATTGCGTTGTGGGTCTTCATAGGGATGTCTAGGACGAGGAGGACCTGCCGGAGGGCAGGTCCTTAGCTTTCGCGATATTACGCTTTCCCCACGATACTTGTCAACTGTCCGCCCTGACGGGTGACGGGCTGCTCGACCTTCACCGGGACGTCCTTGTTCAGGAGGGCGATGAACTGCCGGATGACCTGCGTGGCCAGGTCGCCGAACCGCTTTTCACGGCCGCGGAGGATGATTTCCGCCTTGACCTTGTTGCCCTCGGCCAGGAACTCCTTGGCCTTCTCCTTGCGGACCTCCATGTCATGAGGCGCGATGCGCAGGGAGAGCCGGATGCCCTTCACTTCGACCGTTTTCTGCTTGGCTTTCTGCTTCCGGGCTTCCTTATCCTGTTCGTACTTGTACCGCCCGAAATCGACGATCTTCGCCACTGGCGGTTCGGCTTTCGGCTGGATGACGACCAGATCGAGCTCCTTTTCTTTGGCCTTCTGCACGGCCACGGGGGTCGGAAGCACGCCAAGATGCTCGTCGTTCTCGTCGATGACGCGGACCTCCGGGAAACGGATCAGTTCGTTCACGGAATAGACCACTTTTTGCGGCTTCGGTTTGAAGCGCCTGCGGGATATGCGCAAGGTCGTCGTGGTTAAAGGATGCGGTGCCTGTCCCCGTCGGGGACTGGCTCCGCCACCCTGTTCTGTCAATCGGGCGTCCTGCGTCCCCGTCGGGGACTGGTGGCTCCGCCTCCTTTTTCTTACGTGCCCCATCATACGACCCTTTCGGGCCTTTGTAAAGCCCTAAAAAGCGGGTAGAGTGGGGGAGCCGTATGCCGACGCTCGTCGAAAACAAGAGGGCGAAGTTCGAATATCAGATCCTCGACACCTTCGAGGCGGGCTTGATGCTGCTCGGCCATGAGGTCAAATCGGCCCGCTTGGGCCGGATGAGCCTTCTCGGCGCGTACGTCACCATCGCTCGCGGGGCGCTGTGGCTCATCGGCGCGCATATCCAGCGCTATCCGCAGGCCGGTCCGCTGCCCGATTACGATCCCGACCGTACCCGGAAGCTGCTTCTGCACAAGCGGGAAATCGCCAAGATCGCCGGAAAATTAGAGCAGAAAGGATTGACGCTGGTGCCTCTTTCTGCCTATACTAAGGGTTCGAAAATCAAATTGTCCTTCGGATTGGCGCGCGGGAAGAAACTGTACGAGAAGAAGGAGACCATCAAGCGCCGCGAGTCCGACCGCGAAATCCGGCGTTCCCTCAAAGGGTGAAAGATCGCAAAGACAGAAGACCGAAGAACGAAGATGAAAGAGGACGGCGCGCCTGTCCCTTTTCTCGATTACCGGTCTTCCATCTCCAGTCTTCCGTCTTTTCTCTTTTAGGGGGATGCCAGGCATCGATGGGAGTTCGTTTCACGGCATGCAATCCGAGGCTGTCCGTCACCTCGTGAATCAACGGACGACGAACAAGTGCAAACTTGCTCAGCCGGGCGAAGGCCGCGATCGCGAAAGCGTTCGTCCCTTCGTTCGCTCCGGTTCTCGCGTAACGCCTGAACCCATCCTTCCCGCAGACGTCCGATACGCGGGGTAAGGGTGTCATTCATCGGGCAGAGCCGGCGCGCCGTCCCGACGCGCGGGCCGAAATTGCATCGGGGCTTGGGACGCAGGATTTGGCCCGTTTCCCACCTGCGCCCGACATCCCAAACGGGCTATGATCGTAGACGTGCCGAGGAATGCCTCACCAGACGCGGGTTCGACTCCCGCCATCTCCACCACAAAAACGGACGACCGCGCGTCGTCCGTTTTTGTTTATGAAAAATTCATTGCGGAAAAGATATCGTCCTTTCGCGAGGCCGGGCGGCGTCGTTCGCCGCCTCCGCGGGTCGAGCGTTTATCCCATTTTTGCGTGGACTTCGTATCACGTCACCGCGGGTGACGCGAAGCGGGGACCCCATGCGCGCGCAGGCGCAGCCGAGCACGCATG
>JAVHQX010000033.1:0-4482 GCA_036171355.1 Patescibacteria group bacterium
GGCCGCCCTCCTTCCGGCGTTTCCGGCGGCGCTTGCGCTCCTGGCGCAGCCCCCTATGAGCTCCGCCTTCAGCCCGCCCCGCGGCAGGACGTAGATGTACCGGTATATGGCTCCTGCCGAGACGCGCATGGTCATGTCGTCAGGGTAGTCCATGCGCAGCCGTAGACGGCCCGTCGAAGGCGATGCTCAACGCGCGCGCGGCGACGACTCCTAGGTATTCCGTCAGGAGCACGGTCATGAGCGTCTTCGTGAAATCAGCCTCGTTCGGGGGCGGGCTTCCGTCGGACATGGTGACCTCCGCGGGAAAGGAACGTGATGATGGTTCCATGAGCGCCGCCGTATGGCAAGACGCCGCGGCAGCCATCACGCCGGCTGGCGCTCCCGGAAATGCAGCGCCTCGGCGACGTGCGCGAGCGCGATGGCGTCGGCGCCATCGAGGTCGGCGACGGTCCTCGAGAGCTTGATGACGCGCATGATGGCGCGGGCCGAGAGTTTCATGCGGACCGCGGCCGTCTTCAGCAAGTTTTCGCCGTCAGCCGGAAGCGGACAGAACCGCTTGAGGAGCGAATGGCGCATTTCGGCGTTGGTGTAGACGCCGAGGTCGCGGAGGCGGGCGTACTGCCGGTCGCGCGCCGCCTGCACGCGCGCGCGGATCGCCGCGGACGGTTCCGCGGGGGCGCCGTCGAGGAGCTCGTCGACCTTGATCTTCGGCACGTCGACGTGCAGATCGATGCGGTCGAGCAGCGGACCCGAGACCTTTCGCGCGTAACGGAGCGTCTGCGCGGGCGTGCAGCTGCAGATCCGCTCCGGATCGGTCGCGAAGCCGCACGGGCACGGGTTCTGCGCGGCGATGAGCATGAACTTGGCAGGGAAACGCATGGTGCCGTTCGCGCGCGAGACCGTGACCACGCCGTCCTCGAGCGGCTGGCGGAGGTTCTCGAGGGTCGCGCGGGAGAATTCGGGGAACTCGTCGAGGAACAGGACGCCGCGATGGGCAAGGCTGACCTCGCCAGGCTTCGGCCAGGCGCCGCCGCCGATCAGCGCGACGCCGGACGCGGTGTGATGCGGCGCGCGGAACGGTCGGTCGGTGATGACGGCGGCCCCGCTCGGCGCCGCGCCGGCGATGCTCGCGATCTTCGTGACCTCGAGGATTTCCTCGCGGGTCATCGCCGGGAGGATCGTCGGCATGGCGCGGGCGAGGATCGTCTTGCCGGCGCCGGGCGGACCGGCGAGCAGCACGTTGTGGCCTCCGGCGGCGGCGATTTCGAGCGCGCGTTTCGCCTGTGCCTGCCCGGCAATCGACGCGAAATCGAAGTCGGACGGCGCGGACGACGCCGCGGGCCAAGGCCGGGCTTCCTCGGGGACTATGGCCGCGGCGCCGGTCAGGTGCCGCATGAGTTCCGGCAACGACGAGACTCCGAAGACGGCAATGCCGGAGGCGAGCGTCGCTTCTCCGGCATTCGCCTTCGGCACGTAGATTTCGGCGATGCCGCGTTCCGCCGCCATGAGCGCGACGGCCAGCACGCCGCGGACCGGCCGTACGCCCCCGTCGAGCCCGAGCTCCCCGACGAACAGGCGCCGCGTTCCGCGCGTAGGTGGGACGGTCCCGCTCGACTCGAGGATGGCGACGGCGATGGGGAGATCGTAGGCCGGACCTTCCTTCTTTATGTCGGCGGGCGCGAGGTTGACCGTGAGCCGCGTTCGCGGGAACGGCAGACCGCCGTTCTTGAGCGCGGTTTTGATCCGTTCTTTCGATTCCTGGACCGCGGCGTCGGGAAGGCCGACGATCACGAAATTCGGGAGGCCTTGGGCGATGTCGGCTTCGACCTCGACGGGCACGGCATCGATGCCGACGAGCGCGGCGGACGTGACGGTGCAGGACATGGGGAGTTTGAGTGAGAGAGTTAGGGAGTGAGAAAGTGAGAGAGTGGCAAAGTGGTTAAGCGGTTGAGTGCGCAGGGGGAAGGTGGCGCGAGCGGGGTCTTAGCAGGGGGGTCGGGAGAGCGCAAGGGCGGTTGACAATCGGGCCGCGGGGGGCTCCAATGGGGGCTGTCCGGGCATGCCCGGGAGGAGCACTTTCGATGTCGCACCCTGGAGCCGCAGACGGCGGGGGGAGAGCGGATCTCTCCGTATTCCTTCTCCGCGAAGGGATGGACGGCATGGCCGTCGAACGCCTGCTGTCGCGGCTTGAACCGTTTTTCGCCATCGCCGACCGCGGCGAGTACCGGCTCACGGGAACGCCCGTCGATGTTAACGCGGTCGCGCACGCCATCGCGATCGCCACGGCATCGCCGGCGCGGACGATCCGCGCGGCCAGCGCGGCCTCGCTCCGATCGATGCCGACCCACGGAGGCCGCGCGCGCGTTCTCGGCTCGCTCGGCGCGAACATCCGGCACGGCGTCTGGATCGACATCGTGAAGCGCGACGTCGACGCGCTGCGCGCCGCGCTCGGCGACGACCGCAAGACCGCGCTCTGGTCGGCGTATGCCGGATCGCACGTCTGGCGCCTCCGGCCCGCCTTCGATGCCGCGTTCACGCGCATCCTCGGTTACGACCTGGCCCTGCACGCCTGGAACACCGTCGAGGAGACGGCGTTCTCCCATCTCGGCCTGTCGCTCGCCGGGGAACCCGACCGCGCCGCCCGCCTCGAACCGCTGCTCGCGGTCCTGCCGGCGGCGATACCGCTTTGCCGCGCGCGCGATGACGCCGGCGCCTGGCTCGTCCTGACGGGATGAGCCCCATGACCCCTTCACGGGTCATTTTTCGTTTCGGGCGTCGATGGTAGGGTGCAGAGGCACCCGGTCCCGTCACCGTTTTTCACGCTTAACGCGGGAGGCCGCACGCATGGTGAAGAAGTTCCTTTTCAATCCGTTCACGGGTATCGCGGCGATCGTCATTTCGCAGTGGGCGTACGTCCGTTTCGTCTTTCCGTCGTCGACATCGCTCGGCATGCTCGGAGCCCTTTCGTTCTCCGGCCTCGTCGCGTTCGTCGTGAGCAACGTCGTGACCTCGTTCACCTACCGCCCGAACGGCACGGGCGGCGGAACCCGCGTACTCGCCAGGTTCGTCGCCGCGCTCGGCGGGACGATCATCGGTTTCACTGCCGCGGCGTACGCGTTCGGGACGAGCGCGCCGTTCCTGTACGTGGGCATGGGCGCTATCGCGCTCATCGCCGCCGCGGCCATGCGGGCGCTGTCGTGAACCGGCACGCGACCCTTGGCAGGCCGCGGCCGCATGATCACCGCGTCTCTTCTTCGACCGGTCCGATGTCCATCGGACCGGTTTTCTTATCCACTTGACCGTTGTACGAACGTACAATACGCTGTCTGCGTATGCCCAAGACCGACAACCTTGCGAAGCTCAAGCGGTTCTACGCCGACCACAAGCGCATGCCGAGCTACGGCGAGCTGGCCGCGCTCCTCAGGTTCAAGTCGAAGAACGCCGCCCAGTACCTCGTCCGCAAGTGGATTGAAGCCGGCATCATCGGAAAGGACGACGCCGGCAAGCTCACGCCCGGGCGGACGTTCAGGCCCGTGCGGCTCCTCGGCACCGTCGCGGCGGGCTGGCCGTCGCCGGCTGAAGAGGAGAACGTCGACACGATCTCACTCGACGAGTGGCTCATCACCAACCGCGAGGCGAGCTTCATGCTCACGGTGTCGGGGGATTCGATGATCGACGCGGGCATCAGGCCGGGTGACACGGTCATCCTCGAGCGCGGCCGCGAACCGAAGAACGGTGACGTCGTCGTCGCCGAAATCGACCGCGAATGGACCATCAAGTATTTCGAGAAGCGCGGCGGCAAGGTCTCGCTCCGTCCGGCGAACGCGAAGTACCGCGTCATCACGCCCGAGGAGGAATTGCGGATAGCGGGAGTGGTCACCGCGGTGATAAGGAAATATTAAAAAAAGACCCCGACACGCGCGGTCGGGGTCAGACGTCGATGGTGCGCACGCGGATCCCCGGCGGGGTCCTGGCGCGGACGTAGCGCTCGCGTTCTTCGAGCGAGAGCCGTGAGCGGTCGAAGAGCAGCCAGATGTAGCTGGGCCCGCCGTCATCGGTGCGCATCCCCAGCGGGATGAGCCCGGAGTCCTGCACGTCCTTGATGCAGGCGAGGACCAGGGTCTTGGTCCCGGCCGGAGCGGACCGCAGTTTCCTGTAGAGCAGCGTCGCGAACGACATGAGCGATCCTATGGCCATCGCAGCCTCCATGAAAGGGTCGACGGACGGCTGATCGTACGTAAAAACCTCCTTCCCGTCAATATGCCGCACGGACCGTTCGTCATGATGCGCAGCTGGCCGCAGGCGATCCTGCACATCGACGCCGACGCCTTCTTCGCGTCTTGCGAACAAGCGGTGCATCCGGAATACCGCGGCAAGCCCGTGATCACCGGCAAGGAGCGCGGCATCGTCGCCGCCGCGAGCTACGAAGCGAAGGCGAAGGGCGTCGGCATCGTCATGGACGTGGTGCTCAACCACATCGGC
>JAVHQX010000034.1:0-4448 GCA_036171355.1 Patescibacteria group bacterium
CTTGAGAAATTCGGCCAGGAAGCACGCGAGATCGCCGCCCTTGCCCGCAAGGTGGGCGCGACGGTCGTCGTCGACGCCGCGCAACTCGCCGGCCATCAGGCTATCGACGTGAAAAAGATGGATTGCGATTTCCTGGCGTTCTCCGGCCATAAGATGCTCGGACCGACCGGCACGGGCGTCCTGTACGGGAAGAAGGTGCGCCTCGACGCGCTCGATCCGGTCCTCTACGGCGGCGACATGATCCGCGAAGTGTTCTGGGACCGTTCGACCTGGAACGAGACGCCGTGGAAGTTCGAGGCGGGCACGCCGAACGTCGGCGGCGTCATCGGCCTGGGCGCGGCCGTGGATTACGTCCGCCTCACCGGCATCGAGCAGATCGCCGCGCATGAACATGAGATGACCGCCTACCTGATCGGCCGCCTTTCGGAGGTCCCCGGCGTCACCGTCATCGGCCCGTCGGCGGACGTCCCTCGCACCGGCGCCGTTTCGTTCACGGTCGACGGCATCCATCCGCACGACGTCTCGACCATCCTCGACGCCGAGGGCGTCTGCGTCCGCGGCGGCCACCACTGCGCCATGCCGCTCCTGCGCGAGCTCGGCATCATGGACGGCGTGACCCGCGCGAGCGTCGGGCTCTACACCGTGAAAGACGAGATCGACCTGCTCATCGCCGGCCTCGCGAAAGCCCGGCGCATCTTCAGGCTTTGAACCGTATGCGAAGCCGGTTGACCAAGGTGGCGGAGCCAGGTACCTGCGAGGTACCAGACACCGCGCCCTCGGAAAGACAGGCGCCGCGTCTCCCTATTATGGACCCCGTGAACGACGACATCCGCGGCGACGAGGAGATGTACAAGGAGATCATCCTCGACCACTACCGCGAACCGCACAACGCCGGCCGCATCGCCGACGCGACGTTCCATCACCACGAACTGAACCCGTCATGCGGCGACACCATCGACCTCTACGTGAAGCTCGACGGCGGCAAGGTCGCGGACGTGAAGTTCGACGGCCACGGCTGCGCCATCAGTCAGGCAGCGGTCTCCCTGCTCACCGACCACGTGAAAGGCATGGACGTCGAGGCCCTCGGCCGGCTCGCGAAGGAAGACATGTTCAAGCTCCTCGGCGTCGAGATCGGCATGACGCGCCTCCGCTGCGCGCTCCTCGGCCTCAAGACGCTCGAAGTCGGCCTGCAGAATCACCTCAAGGGGAAATCTTGACTATGTCGCTGAAGATCGAAAACCTGCACGCGTCCCGGGAGGGGAAGGAGATCGTGAAGGGCGTGACCCTCGAGATCCCCGCCAGCGAGGTGCACGCGCTCATGGGCCCGAACGGGTCCGGCAAAAGCACGCTCGCGAACGCGCTCATGGGACACCCGAAATACGCGGTGACGGAAGGCCGCGTCCTGCTGGACGGCGATGACGTGACCGCGCAGCCGCCGAATGAGAAAGCCGCGAAGGGGCTCTTCCTCTCGATGCAGCATCCGCCGGAAGTGTCCGGCGTTTCGGTCTCGCACTTCCTCCGCGTGGTCGTGACGACGGCCCGGCGCGAACCGGTGAGCGTCGCCGACTTCCGCAAGATGCTCAAGGAGAAGATGACCGAGCTCAAGATCGACCCCGCGTTCATGAACCGCGGCCTCAACGAGGGCTTCTCCGGCGGCGAAAAAAAACGGATGGAGATACTGCAGCTCGCGCTGCTCGCGCCGAAGTATGCGATCCTCGACGAGACCGATTCCGGCCTGGACGTGGACGCGCTCAAGATCGTGACCGACGGCATCGAATCCGCCCGCCGCGCGGGCATGGGCGTCCTGCTCATCACGCACTACACGCGCATCCTGAAGCATCTCGCGCCCAACCGGGTGCATGTGCTCTCCGACGGGCGGATCGTCCGGTCCGGCGGCAAGGAACTCGCGGAGCAGATCGAGAAAGAAGGCTACGCCTTCCTCATCCAATGAGCATGGTCATCAAGAAAGAGATCGAAGAAGTCCTGAAGAACACCTACGACCCCGAGCTCGGCATCGACCTGTACACGCTCGGGCTGATTTACGACGTCGATTTCGAGGAGAAGGCCCAGAAGCTCTACATCAAGATGACCTTCACGACGCCGCTGTGCCCCTACGGGCCGCAGATGCTCGGCGAACTGCGAGGCAAGTTCCGCGCGCTCGGGCTCGACGACGTGAAGATCGACGTGGTCTTCGACCCGCCGTGGGAACCGAGCCAGGAGGTCCGCGCCATGCTTGGTGTATGATAGCGGAGCAGGGGGGGCCGATGGCGCCGCTGCGATAACCCGGACGGCACGCATGAAAAAGCTCTGGTTCAAGGCGAAATGGTTCGGATGGGGGTGGTATCCCGCCTCGGGTGAAGGCTGGATGGCCACTTTCGCGTACATCCTGGCGCTCTTCACGGTCCAGGCCGCCTTCGTCGCCGGAGCGACCTCAGCCAACGTGGTCTGGGCGTCCGCGGCCCTCGTCGCCGCCACCGCCGGGCTGACGGCCGCCATGATGGAAATCTGCCGCAAGACCGGCGAACCGCCCCGCTGGCGATGGCGTTGGCCGGGAAAGCCAGGAAAGCGCTGAACTGAGCGGATTTTCCCGCGGAAGGGGTTACCCCTTCCGCTTTCGTTTGTCATACTTGGCGGGATGAAAATCGCGCAGTTCGCACCGATATGGATACCGGTGCCGCCACACACGTACGGGGGATCGAATTCATGGTCTCCGAACTGACCGAAGGACTCATTGCCCGCGGGCATGAGGTCACGCTCTTTGCGACGGGCGATTCCGTGACGAAGGGGCGGCTCGTCTCTCCCTGGCCGGCGTCGCTCTGGCGGCCGTCGCCCTGCACCGCCATCGCGTAATATTCCGCGCCGGGCATCCAGAACCGCTCCTCGAGCGCATCGCGCACGCGGCCGGCCCGCGCGCGCCAGTCGTCCGCCAGCGCGGGTTCGATCGTCTCGGCCCATTCCGCCGCGTGAAGGAACGCGGCGAAGGCGTATCCCTGTGCCTCGACGATCGCGACAGGCGGCTTCGGCCCGAGATTGCCGCTGTCCTTCCATCCCTGATGCAGGAGCGTCGTCTTCGCGCGAGGGTCGTAGGTCAGCAACCCGCGTGGATCCGCGTCCATGTTTTGCGCGATCCAGCCGAGCGCAGCCTTCACGTGCGGCCAGAGCGCGGCCTTCAATTCCTGGTCGCCGGTCCGGGCGACGGTCCATGCCGCGACGATCACGAAAAGCGGGGTCGCGTCCACCGACCCGTAATAGGGGAACGTCCAGCGCACCCACGGGACGGGGGCGGGCGCCCACTCGTGGAGGATCTTGCCCGGCTCTTCCTCGTGCTCCGCGTCGTCCTTCGCCGCCTGCATCGACGCGAGCAGCTTCAGCGTCGCGACGGCGATGGCCGGTTCCCGTTCCAGCCGCTGCCAGGAGACGATGAGCGAGTCGCGCCCGAAAAGCCTGTCGAAGCGCGGCAAACTGGCCCGGACGTAGCCGAGTCCGGGATCGCGCATGGCGTCGAGTTCGGCGCGAAGGCGCCTGATGCGGCCATCCTGGTCCATACCCGCATATCATAGCACGCCGTTCACGTCGCCGCGCGGCGTGCTACACTGAGCGGGACTCACTTATCCCGCACCGCTATGCGCATCATCGCGCTCGGACACGCCCCCGCATCGCTCGCCGTCGACCTCCTGATCATCCCCGTCTCCAAGGGCGCGAAACGTCTTTCCGGCGCCGCGGCCGCCGTCGACAAGGCCATGGGCGGGCTCCTCGCCGACCTCATCGTCCAGGACCGCTTCGAAGGCAGGGAGGGCGAGCGAACCGCGGTCCGCAGCATGGATAAGATCGCCGCCACCAAGGTCATGCTGCTCGGCGCGGGTGAAAAGCCGTTCACCGTCGCGGCCGCGCGCAAGCTCGCCGCGCTCGCCACGGGCGCCGCGCGCGGAAAACACGCGAAGACCGTCGCGTTCATGCTCCCGGACGGCCTTGGCGCGCCGCTCGCCGACATCGCCGAGGCGGTGACCGAGGGAGCGATCCTCGGCGATTACCGTTTCCTGAAATACAAGGACGAGGAACTGAAGAAATACGCGGAGGAGGCGATCGATTCTTTCGGCATCGTCACCGCGGGCGGCAAGAAGGACGTCGCCGCCGCGGAGAAGGGGATCCGCCTCGGCTACGTCTGCTCGCAGGCGACCATCCTCGCGCGCGGCCTCGTGAACGAGCCGGCGTCCGAGATGACGCCCGGCCGCCTCGCCGACGTGGCGCGCGCCCTCGCCGCCGCGCATCCGAAGCGCCTGTCGCTGACCATCCACGACGAGAAGGCGCTCAAGGAAATGAAGGCGGGCGGCATCCTCGCGGTCGCCAAGGGCTCGGACGAGCCGCCGTTCCTCGTCCATCTCACCTACAAACCCGCCAAGAAAGCGAAGAAGCGCGTGGTCCTGATCGGCAAGGGCATCACCTTCGAC
>JAVHQX010000035.1:0-4430 GCA_036171355.1 Patescibacteria group bacterium
ATCGTCTTTGCCTCCTCCTCCTCCTCCTCCTCCTCCTCCTCCGGGGGAGCCGCCGCCCTCGCCCGCGTGCGATGCGGCCGCGCTCGACGACGGTCCTTTCTGCAGGGCGGCCTGTTCCGCCTCCTTGGCCTTCTCGACCTCCTGGGTCTTCTCGGTGGAGTCGGCCATCGTTCCGGCCGCCGCGGCGATGGTCTCCGCCGCAGCCACGAGCGCGGCCGCCTGTTCGACGGCGGCGGGTTCGCTCTTGCCGGTGTCGGCCCTGCGCAGCGAATCCCATTCCTTCGTCCTGGCCTCGAGGTCGCGTGCGATCGCCGCCTTCTGGTCGGGGGACTCCGCCTTCGCGTACTGCTTTTCGAGCTCGCGCATCTCGTTCTCGAGATCGAGGATGCGCTTCTGCTTCATTTCTTTCTGGAAAGCCTCAAGCGCGTTCTTCTCGTCGGCCTCGGTCCAGTCCTTGCGGAGGGCGTCCCATTCCTTGGTGGCCTTCTCAAGATCCTGTTCGGCCGCGAGTTTCGCTTCGGGCGTCTCCGCGTCCTTCCGTTTCTGTTCGAGCCCGCGCATCTGTTCCTCGAGCTGCAGCATGCGCGCCTTCCGTTCCAGCGCGGGCGGTTTCTCCGGCGCCTTCTCCTGCTCGACGGCCGCCTTCTCCGCGGTCAGCGCCGCCGCGCCTCCCTCCTCGGGCATCCTTTCCACGCCGGTCGCTCCGGGCAGGTTCGAGCGCGTTTCGCCGCCGGGGGACACCTCCGTGATCGTGCCGTCCTTGTAGCCCAGACGCACCACGCCGTCGGGTGTCATTTCCTTGCTGGCGAGGCCGCCGTACGCCGTCTCGTCGGCCTCCTCGTAGTTTTTCGCGGCGGCTTTCTGCGCTTCGGGGGAAAGATGGTCGAGCAGCTGGCCGAAATCGAGGACCACCGATGCCTCGGGGCCCTTCGCCGCTTCCTTCGGCGCCACGTCTTTCGCCATCATCTGCTTGCGTTCCGCGTCGACCTGCTCGCGACGCGCCTCGAGTTCCTTGACCTTGGTGCCGTCGCCGCCTTTCACTGCGGCCTCGAGTTCCTGATCGAGCGAGCGGAGCTGCGACTCGAGCCCGGCGACGTCCGAACCGAACGCTGCGGCGATCTCGGTCCGCAGCTTGCCGGCCGCCGCGTCCGTCTCCGTCGTGATGCGCGCGTTGTCGTTGGTCTCCTCCGCGGTGAGCGCGATGCCTTCTTTATCGCTCAGTTCGTCGATGGCCCGGGCCTCGGTCGCCATCTCTTTCGTGGTTTCGTCGGCTGTTCCTTCGTATTCCTCGACCATGCGGTCGATGAGCGAGTCGGCCTGGTCAGGGGACATTTCGCGTTCGACCGCGCGGAGCTCCGGCTTGGCCGGTTCGGCTTCCTGGCGAGGCGTCTCGAGATTGTATGCGGGCTCGGCCATAGGCTGCGCTTACAGCGATTGGATAAGTTTCCTGATCTGCTCGATCTTCCCCGAATCGACGCGCTTGATGTAGCGCTCTTTAAGGTTCCGCCGGTCCTTTTTCAGCCCGCCGAGTTCCTGAAGATAGGCATCGAAGGCGGCTTCGAGCTTTTTGACCTTGGCGGCGTGCGAATGCGGGATTTTTTGCGTCTCGTCGGCCATAGACGTGTCATCGGCTATTTTAGCATTTTTTGCCGCGGATTTGAAGGGGGGGGTGCGGTTCTTGCCAAGACGCCCGTTTTACGCTATGCTGCATCGTCATTATGGACGCCGACAAGCTCAGGACAACCCTCGAGGCCGCGGGCGAAAAGCCCTACCGCCTCGCCCAGGTGAAGGATGCCGTCTACCGGCAGCTGATTTCCGATTGGGACGAGGCGACCGCGCTGTCCGCGCCCCTGCGCGCGGCGCTCAAGGCGGACGTGCCGATCACGTCGCTCGAGGAGATCAATCGCGTCTCGTCCGAGCGCGGCGACACCACCAAGGTAGCGTTCCGGCTCGCGGACGGCAACGTCATCGAGACGGTGCTCATGCAGCATTACGGCGACCGCAACACGGTATGCGTGTCGTCGCAGGCCGGCTGCCCGATGCGCTGCGCGTTCTGCGCCACCGGCACGCTCGGCCTCAAGCGCAACCTCACGACCGAGGAGATTGTCGACCAGGTGCTCCACTTCGCCCGGCTGCTCGCGGCGAAGGGGGAGCGGGTCTCGAACATGGTCTTCATGGGCATGGGCGAGCCGATGCATAATTACGACAACGTCATGGAGGCGGTGCGCATCCTCAACGACCAGAAAGGCCTCGCGCTCGGCGCGCGTCACATTTCCATCTCCACCTGCGGCATCGTGCCCGGCATCAACCGCATGGCCGACGAGAAGCTCCAGGTGAACCTGGCGATCTCGCTGCACGCCCCCAACGACGCGCTGCGCACGCGGCTCATGCCCGTGAACATGGCGTATCCGCTCGCCAAGCTCATGCCCGCGGTCGAGAACTATCTCGCGAAGACGAACCGCAAGGTGATGTTCGAGTATCTTCTCATCGACGGCCTCAACGACACGCCCGAGGTCGCGGAGGAGCTCGCGACGATCATGCGGCATCCGCTCTACCACGTGAACCTCATCAAGTACCACACCACCGGCGTCTTCATCTCGTCTCCCCGCGAGCGCCGGTCCGCGTTCATGGACATCCTCATGAAGCGCGGCGTTTCGGTGACGCACCGCATCACCTTCGGCGAGGACATCGACGCCGCCTGCGGCCAGCTCGCCAACAAGCACGTGAAGAAGGCGGCGGCGTAGGGGGAGGGAGTATGGAGTGGGGAGTACGCAGTACTCAGTACACAGGGCGCCAGGCGACACGTTCCGCATTCTGGGTACCGTCTCCTGATAACTGACAACTGATAACTGACAACTGATAACTGATACCCGCCCCCCGAGTATCTTCCCCCGCGGCCCCCGCAAAGGGGCCGCTTTTTCATGTGAAGGGCCCGGTTGCAATTAGCGGGACCATGTTTTAGGATAATGGCCATCTGTGAATATCGTTCGCGCTTCGCTCATGGGCCGGCTGAGCCGACCGAAGCGGCGCTTTCTTTTTTGTCCTGAGACCGCAGTATGACGAAATTCAGCATCTCGTCGGTCGGTTCGTTCATCGGTTCGCTTTTCGTGCCTAAGACCCCTCGCGGCCGCGTCCGTCAGGTGGTCTTCCTCGTGCTCATGCTCCTCGTGTTCGCGGGGAACCTGAGCCATCCCGCGTACTGGAACGCGGCGGCCGACCAGGCCAACAAGCGGCTCGAGACGGCGCGGGCTCCGTCGTGGTTGCGCATGCCGCGCTTCTGGAACATTCCGTTCCGGCTCGGCCTCGACCTGCAAGGCGGCACGCATCTCGTGTACGTCGCCGACATGAAGGACATCCCCGATTCAAACCGCACCGAGGCGATGGCCGGCGTCCGCGACGTCATCGAACGCCGCGTGAACGCGTTCGGCGTGTCCGAGCCGGTCGTCCAGGTCAACAAGTCCGGCGACGCGTGGAGGCTCATCGTCGACCTCGCCGGCGTGAAGGACATCAGCGAAGCGATCAAACTCATCGGCGAGACGCCGATCCTCGAGTTCAAGGAGCCCGGCGACGGCGCGCCGCAGCGCGAGCTGACCGCCGACGAGAAGAAGCAGATGGACGACGCCAACGCCAAGGCCCTCGCCGACGCGCGCGCGACGCTCAAGGACGCCCAGAAGGCGGGCGCCGATTTCGCCGCGCTCGCCAAGGAGCGTTCCCAGGACGAGACCACCAAGGACAAGGGCGGCGACCTCGGCTTCGTGAAGAAGGATAGCGCGTACGCGCCGTTCATCGACAAGGTCGAGAGCACCAAGACGCTCGCCGGCAAGGTCGTCCCCGAAGTGGTCACGTCGGCGGACGGCGATCACGTCGTCAAGTTCGACGAGAAGAAAGAGGACGGCAAGGAGGTCCAGGCGTCGCACATCCTCGTCTGCTGGCAGGGGACCACGGGTTGTGACCAGGCGCGCACGAAGGACGAAGCCCGCGCGATCGTCGACGATCTCAAGAAACAGGTCACGAAGGCGAATTTCGCCGCGCTCGCGAAGGAGAAGTCCGACGACAAGGGCTCGGCGGCGAACGGGGGAGACCTCGGCTGGTTCGCGCATGACGTGATGGTCAAGGAATTCGCCGACGCCGCGTCCGCCCTCAAGGACGGCGAGATCTCGGACGTCGTCGAATCGGCCTTCGGCTTCCACATCATCTACAGGCGCGCGGAGCGGCCGATCTACCAGTACCATCTCGAGCACATCCTCTTCCGCACGAAGGCCGCGGCGGACTACCTGCCGCCGCCGGAACCGTGGAAGAACACGCAGCTCTCGGGCAAGAACTTGAAGCGCGCGACGCTCCAGTTCCAGTCGACGACCAACGAACCGCAGGTCTCGCTCGAGTTCAACGACGAGGGCAAGAAGCTCTTCGCGGACATCACCGAGCGTAAC
>JAVHQX010000036.1:0-4400 GCA_036171355.1 Patescibacteria group bacterium
CGTTCGTCGCGGACGGCGCGGCGCGCGTGCGAGGCAAGCTGTCCCTCACGCTGCCGATCGGCACGGTGGGCGGCGCGACCGCGCATCCGACCGCGGCCTTCTGCCGCAAGGTCATGGGCGTCGCGGACGCCGCGGACCTCGCCGGCCTCATGGCCGCCGCCGGCCTCGCCCAGAACTTCGCCGCGCTCCTCGCGCTCGCGAACGAGGGCATCCCCGGCTCGCACGCCCGCCTGGCGCGCCAAAGGAAACCCTGACCGAAGACCGCCGTCCTGGCGGTCTTTTTTTAAAGCATCCTTCGAGAAATCCGGCCCGAAGGCCGGATTTCCATCCCTGCCCTCCAAGGAACATCGGCGCGAGGGGTCCGGCATGCGGCAGGTAAACCCGAGCATGAAGCGAGGGCTCGGCCGAAGGCCGAGCTGCCGCACGCCGGACCCCGAACAAGCCGATATTCCCATTTTCCATCCTCAGTGTTACGGTGGCGGCGGTCCTTTCATCAACCCGCAACCATGAAGGAGGTCGTGATGAATTTCCTTTGGCTCAACGCCGCGAAGAAGGGTCTTCAGCTCTGGGCGCTCCGCGCCTTCGTCCTCCTCGTCTTCGTCGCCGCCGCAGGATTCATCGGCTACGTCTTCGGCAGGTCCTACGGACCGGCACAGCCCGCCGCGTCAGCGCAGGCGCCCGTCTGCGTGCCGGCCTCGGCGAACACGCGCGAGGCCATGGCCAAGCGCAATATCGTCTGGCGCGTCTGGAACGGCCAGGGAACGACGCTCCCGCCAAGCCCCGAACGCGCGCTCGCCGCCGCGATTGGCATGATCCTGTCCCCGGAAGCCGACGTCGGCAACCGCAACACGGGCATGAGCATGTACCTCCAGAAGAGCGTCGCGTACTTCTCCGAGCAGGATATCCGCGAGATCCAGACGCTCATGGACGGCCATGACCCGGCGAGGCTCGCCGACGCGCTGCGCCGCATCGCGACGGCCGACGGCGACGCCGCCGACCTGGTCCGCGCCGTGCTCGCCGACCGCGAACGCGTCGGACGGTTCGTCGCCGGCACGGGACCGATCCCGCTCGAGACGATGCCCGACGGCTCGACTCCATGACTCCGACCCGCCTCTTCGCGAGGCGGGTTTTCTTTTCGGAAAATGAAAGAGCGCGCCCGTGAGGGAGCGAGTACGCTCTTCGCGCGGATGCGCTGGAAGGAAGGAACGTGGGGAGGGTTGATCAGGCGAGGCCGGTGCCGCCGCTGATGTGCGAGAGGTCGTTGGCGTTGTAGCCCGCGATGATACTCACCGCGTCGTAGTAGCTCCTCTCGAAGCTCCAGCCGAACTGCTCGGCGAGCAGGTTGCGGAACTCGCCGACGTTGACGAAGCCCTTCTCGAGGAGCTCCTTCAGCACGCACAGCTTGTAGTGCGAGTGCGGATCGGCCTCCGGCGGCGTGAACGCGACGCGCGTCTCGTACTCCGCCAGCTTGCGCTGCAGCTTGGCCTTCTGGTCGGCGTCCGCGGTCAGGACGATGCGATCGGGAGTGAGCATGTTGCCTCCATGGTTCGGCTTACCCCGCCGTGGGGATGTGGGTGGAAGGAGCGGGAATCGAACGGGAAAATAGAGCATGAAAAGGCCATTTTGTCAATGCTGTTCCGTGGCTTAAATAAGCCTTTTTTTGGCGATTCCCCGACATGAAATAACGTCAGTGGGCCCCAGGTGACCTTTTTCCGCGGTCGCCTTCCCCACTCTTGTCATATTTATGCGCGTGCTTTATGCTGTGTGCACTAAAGGGGCGGGCATCGCGATCACGCGGACTTCGTCGAGTGATATACTCAAAATCCATCGGGGCGTAAAGCGCGGTCGTGCGCCTTGCGCCAAGATGTGGCACCCTTAGGTGCATATCGAATTCGGATCGCTTCACAATCCTCGGGGCGTAGCACAGTGGTAGTGCGCTCGGTTCGGGACCGAGAGGCCGCAGGTTCAATCCCTGTCGCCCCGACCATCAGAGACATCCGCGAACAGCGGATGTTTTTGTTTGCGGATAAAAAAGCACCCCGGGGTTCCGGGGTGCGGCGAAGGTTCACGGGCGGTGCGCGAGCCAGAAGCCGACGGTCTCCTCGATCATGGCGGGGGGGGGACGGCGGTCCGCAGGCAGCGGATCAGGCCTTCGAGCGCACGCATGCGGCGGTCATCGCCGGCGATGGCGGCGCAGAGGTAATAGTAGAGGCCATCGCGGCGGCTCATGCGCACCGCGAACTCGAGCCCCTTGGCGAAAGCCGTCCTGGTCGTCGAGCTTGAGCATCCTGCCGAGGTGCTCGTGCAGCCCGCGACGGATGTCGTCGGCGAGCGAGACGGAGGCGGCTCCGAAGCGGCGCCGGAGGATTTGCCCCAGCCTGCGCTTGGGCGAAAGCGCGCCCTGACGGCACATCGCCCTGACCCGCGGCAACGCGCCGTCGTCGGGGAGCAGGATGACGTCCGCGACGGGGCGGCCGCACGCCTGTTCGAGCACGGACGCGAGCTCCGGGATGCTGACCGGCTCCGGCGCCTCGGGACCGAACGCGGCGATGCCGGCGGCCTTCCATCCATCGAAGATCGGCCGCACGACCTCATTGGCGTTCGCGGTCATCTCCGGATACCGTCCGCGGTTCAGGAACGACTGCAGGTCCGTCGGAACGGCGCGCTCAGCGTACATGGGTGGCCTCCCTTTTCAGAGAGCGCGATCCGGGAAGAGCCCGGACCGGTCCGTGCAGGGAGCACGGGACCGGGCACATTAGCCGAAAAACGGCGCTTTGTCAATGTGAGGGGGTAGAGCGTAAAGCGTGGAGCGTGCAGCGTTGGGAGGGGGCAGGGGCAGTGCGTGGTTATCAGTTATCAGTTACCAGTTTTCAGTTGTCATGGGGCAGGGGCGGCGGGACCAAAAACCCCTCCATACAAAGGAGGGGTTTCACGAAGAAGGGGCTACGCCGTGATGCACGTCCATGTGCCCGGCTCTCCGGCGCGTTCGCCGAGCGGCAGGGCCCGCGACATGAGGCGCAGGAGCGGCAGCAGCGACTCCACGCGGTGTTCGTTCCCGAGGAGGACGAAGCCGGCGTAGTGCAGGAACGCGGCCAGGACGTTGGCGCGGATCACCAGGCGGAGATCGTTGCCGGTCGCGTCCCAGCGGTTCTGCTCGAAGCTGTGCCACAGCGGCTCGCCGACGGCGTGCCAGATGACCCGTTCGAGACGGTGCCTCCGCTCGGCCGAGATGGCCGTGCCGAGAATGCACTCATGCTGGCGCCACAGGGCGAGCTTGAGGTCGATGGACAGGTCCCGCGCGTGGGCTTCCCAGAAATCGGCGCGCGCCCGGCCGATGAGCGGCGACGCGCCGTGCGACAACGAAACGCAGGCGATGCGTGCGACGTCGGCGCCGGACGCGACCGAGATCGCTTCCGCCGCCTCGTCGTGCTGGAGCTCGTCCGCGGACACGAGATCGTACTCGCCGGCTTCCGCCTTCCGGAAGAAGGGTTCGAGCGCGGCGAAGTGCCCGCGGACGTCACTGCCCCCGCCGGGGCGTCCGTCGATGAGAAAGTCGAAGAGCGATCGTTTGTCGGACAGCATCGTTCCTCCTTTTGCCGGAGACGTTTCCGAGATCATTCGACGAGGACGATCCAGTTCCCCTGCGCGCCTTCGGGAGATCCGACCGGCACGATCAAGGGCAGGAGGCGGACCAGTCTGCGCATCGCCTCGAAGTCTTGTTCATCGCCATGCGCTGCGTAACCGGCCGCGTAGGCGACCGCGACCATCGGCCCGAAGGCGACGTCCGCCGCGAATGCCATGTCGAACTGCCCGAGGAATTCCTCGTGCGACGACTGCAGCGCGGCCGTGAGCGCGGCGCCGAGGTTCTTCCACAACGGTTCGACGAGCGCGCCGAGGGCGCCTGCGCCGTGCGCGGCGTCGAACGCCTCGCGGCGGTTCCGCCGCAGCGCGAGCGACAGGAACGACGCGTAACGGTCCTCGCGCCGGACGTCGGCGCGGGGCACGGCTCCTGACGACGATGCCGGCATGACGCCCTGCACCGGTTCGCGCAGCGCCTTGGCGAGCGCGGCCGCGACGTTGACCTGGTTGAGCATGGACTCGTCGGCAAGGCGGTACTCGCCGGACTCCGCGATGCGGAAGAGCGGTTCGAGCGCCTGCATGAGGCGGTGCGTCAACGGCCGGGCGCATCCCTGCGCCACGATCGCGGCGGCGATATCGGGCCTTGAAACCCGCATAGATGACCTCCATCGATGATCAAAGAACGGTTACGGACGTTCTACTCCCCCTTCATCTAAGAAGCAATCGAGGCGCGCCGTTGCCTTTCCCTGCGGCCGGCGTTCATTTATACTGCAAGCATATGCAACCCGACATCCATTCATTCGCGAAAGAGGCGTTGTCCC
>JAVHQX010000037.1:0-4384 GCA_036171355.1 Patescibacteria group bacterium
CGCCCGCCTGATCTCCGAAGCGATGCGCCCGGCCACCACCACCGAGCGCTGGCGGCCCTGCTTCGCCAGTGCCGACAAGGCGGCAGTCGCCGCCGCTTGCGCGGACATTTCGCTGATCAGCGCGCCGACGGCGCAGGACGACATGCTTCGCCTTACGACGCCAAGGGAAGGAGAGGTCGTCGCGAGTCCCCTTGAGATCCGGGGCGAAGCACGGGGCAAATGGTACTTCGAGGCGCAATTCCCGGTGAAGCTGCTCGACGCGGACGGGCGCGTCATCGCCTCGGCGCCAGCGCATGCCGAGGGCGATTGGATGACCGACGAGTTCGTTCCGTTCACGGCCACGCTCACCTTCGACAAGCCGGCGGCGGTGACCGGCACGCTCGTGCTCGAGAAGGACAATCCTTCGGACCTCCCGCAGAACGACGACTCCCGCGGCGTTCCGATCCGCTTCGGGACGGGCGTCGACGTGACGGGTTCGACGGGCGTGCGGGGAAAGGTGGCCATCGGGCCGACCTGTCCTGTCGAGCGGATCCCGCCGGACCCGGGTTGCGCGCCCAAGCCGTACTCGACGACGTTGCGCGTCGCCACCGCAGCCGGCAAGGCCGTCGCCGTCGTCGAGGCGGGAACGGACGGCATGTTCGTCCAGGCGCTTCCGCCGGGCGAGTATGTCATCTCGGCCGCCGGCGACGCCATGCTGCCGCGTCTCGCGGCGACGCCGTTCACCGTCACCGCCGGAGCCATGACCGAGCTTGATCTCATGTTCGACAGCGGGATCCGCTGACGCGAAGCCGCAATCGCCTATGGGAGCGGAAGAGGAAGTATCGAAGAAAATCGAGGACTATCAGGAGCTGGCGAAGTCGAACAAGAACATCGACGTCGCCAGCCTCATGATCAACGCGCTCGAACAGGCGCAGCGCGAGGAGGTCGAGGCGAAAAAGAAGAAACGCGCCTACCTCGTTTCCGTCGTCGCGCCGCCGCTCGGCCTGCTGTTCGCGGTCCGGTATTATTTCAGCGACAAAGCCGACGGGAAGCGCGTGGCGCTCATCTGCGTCCTGCTCACCGCCATCGCCGGCCTTGGCGCCTGGCTCATCGGGGCGATGATGTTTTCGGGCGGCGGCGGAGGAGGCGCCGCGCTCCAGCAGCTCCAGACCATCAATGCGCAGGACGTGCGCAACCTCTTGCAGCCGTGACCGTATGGACCTGACGCAGGAACTGAAATCCGTCATCAAAGGCGAAGTGCTCGACGACGACGCTTCGCTCTCGGCCGACGCGCATGACGCGAGCATCTTCGAGATCCGTCCCCGGGTCGTCGTGCGTCCGGCGGACGTCGGCGATCTCCAAGCCCTCGTCGCGTTCGTCGCGTCGCGCCGGGAACGGGGGCTCTCGCTCACGCCCCGTTCCGCGGGCACGGACATGACCGGCGGCGCCATCGGCGAGTCGGTCATCGTCGAGATGACGCCGCATTTCGGGCGCATCAAGGAGGTCGGAGACGGGTACGCGGTGACGGAGCCCGGCGTCTACTACCGCGATTTCGAGGAGGCCACGCTCGCCAAGGGCTGGTTGCTGCCGTCCTATCCGGCGTCGCGCGAACTCTGCACGGTCGGCGGCATGGCGGCGAACAATTCCGGCGGCGAGAAGTCGCTGCGGTACGGCAAGACCGATCGCTATGTCGAGAGGGTGAGGGCGGTGTTGCGCGACGGACGGGAGTACGAGTTCGGGCCGCTCCGCAAGGACGAGCTCGACCACAAGATGGCGCAGCAGGACCTCGAAGGGGACGTCTACCGGCGCGTGTACCGCATCGTCGAGGACCGTTACGACCTGGTGAAGCGCGCCAGGCCGGACGTGAGCAAGAATTCGGCCGGCTACGGGCTCTGGGACGTCTGGGACCGGAAGACCTTCGACATGACGAAGCTGCTCGTCGGATCGCAGGGTACCCTCGGCATCCTTACGGAGGTCCGCTTCCGCCTGGTGAAGCCCGCCGCGCACTCCAAGCTTCTCGTCATCTTCCTGCGGGATTTCGCGAAGGTCGCCGACGTCGCGAACGCCGTCCTCACGTTCGGCCCGGAGAGCTTCGAATCCTATGACGACAACACGCTGAAGTTCGCGATGCGGTATTTCGGCGACATCGCGAAACGGATGGGCGGCATCGGCAGCCTCGCGCTTGCCTGGCAGTTCCTCCCCGAAGCTTGGATGACGCTCACGGGCGGCCTGCCGAAGCTCGTGCTCCTCGCCGAGTTCACCGGCGCGACCGAGGATGAGGTCGACGCGCAGTTGGCGAAGGCGAAGGAGGCCGCCTCGCGGCTCGGAGTCGCGTGCCGCGTCACGCGGACCGAAGCGGAGGCCAGGAAATACTGGGTCATCCGGCGCGAGAGCTTCAACCTCCTCCGCCATCATCTCAAGAAGCTGCACACCGCGCCGTTCATCGACGACTTCTGCGTCCGCCCCGCCGACCTTCCGAAATTCCTTCCGGAGCTCTACGCCATCCTCGACCGCTATGATTTTATCTTCACGGTCGCCGGGCACGTCGGCGACGGCAATTTCCACATCATCCCGCTCATGAACCTTGCCGACCCGAAGACGAAGTCGGTCATCGAGGAACTTTCCGCCAAGGTCTACGCGCTCGTCTTCAAGTACGGCGGCTCGACCACGGGCGAACATAACGACGGCCTGATCCGCGGCCCGTATCTGCGCGCGATGTTCGGCGACGAGGTCTTTGGATTGTTCGGGGAGGTCAAGGCCGCCTTCGATCCCGACGGCATTTTCAATCCGGGCAAGAAGGTCGGCGCGAGCCTCGACTACGCGCTTGGCCACCTCAAGACCAAGTGAAACGCCGCGCGGGACGGGTTCCCGCGGGCATGCTACGATTCCCCCCTATGAAGAAAGCCGCCTTCGTCGCAGGACTCATCCTCATTCTCGCCGGATTCGGCTGCGCGGCCCCCGTCCGCGTCCCGCCGCAGGCCGGGGCGCCCGTTCCCGCGCCCGCGCCGACGCCATCGCAGCCTCCCGCCCCCATCCCGCCGCCCGTGAACGCGCCGGGACAGCCCTCCGCGGCCGCGGAGCAAACGAAGGAGGAGACGAAGATCGTCGAGCCGATGCAATATTTCCCGCCTCCGACGGCGGATCTTTCGGGGGGCAAGCTCGGCAACCAGCGCGTGCCCGGTCTCGACGCGCTCGGCGACATTCACCAGGTCTATTTCCACCTCCCGAGCTACCAGCTTTTCATGGCCGTCACGGAACCCGACGGGCTCCGTTCCATCTGGCGCGTCAAGGAGCAAGGGAAGCCCGAACGCGTATTCGCGGCGACCGCCAGGCAGGGCGAGATCGCCATCTTCGGCGACAGCCACGGCGACATCTACGTCCAGCATGACAATCCCTGCCGTCTTTACCGCTCGTCCGACGCGCTCAAGACGTGGCATATGGTCCACGGGGAACCGTGCATGTTCTGGGCGATCGCCGACGACGGAAAGGGCAACGTCTACGGGACGCTGCACGACTGGAACAGCGCCATACTGTTCCGCAGCCAGGACGACGGTTTCACCTGGGAGCCGTGGAAGGATTTCCAGAAGCTCTATCCTAAAGACGCGGTGCAGTACGATCCCGCCGACAGCCGTTTCAGGCTGCGGCATCTCCATGACGTCATCTACGATCCTGCCGGCGACCGCATCATCGTCGGCACGGGCGACGTCGCGCGTTACGCCCTCGAATCCGCGGATGACGGCGCGACTTGGAAGAAGATCTGGGACGAGGGCTTCACCGCGCACACCGTCATGTCCGGCGGCGAGCGATATCTTCTCGCGCCCGACCAGCTGCACAACCACGGCATCGCACTCTACGACGTGCGGAAGGGGACCGTGAAGGAGGTCTGGAACCCGCGGCCTTACAATTACGCCGGCTACTCCTACAGCATCGTGAACGTCGACGGCATCTATTACGCGGCGTTCCATACCGAGGACAACGAGGTGGACGCCGTCGTTCCGAAGTTCGGCATCATCGTGTCTCCGGACGGCGAGAAATGGTACCGATTCCTCGAGTGGGGGCCGCTCGATCGCCACGCACGGACGGACATCTGGCTGGCGCCGGCTCCCGGACGCGTCTACGCGAGCGTGAACGGCGCCCTCTACGCGTTCCGTCCGCTCGACAAGGCGTGGTTCGACGGGAAGGAACCTTTCAAATAAGCGCTTCGTCGCCGCTCGAACGCGCATTTTTCATGTTATGGCCGATCCGAAGGAAGAACTCCGTCAATTCGAACAAATCCGCGCGTCGTCGCAATACGCCCGGTTCACCGATCGCCCGGTGGCCTATTTCTGCACCGAGTACGCGCTGTCCGCCGGCCAGAAGCTGTATGCGGGCGGCCTGGGCGTGCTCGCGGGCGACATGGTCCGCG
>JAVHQX010000038.1:0-4325 GCA_036171355.1 Patescibacteria group bacterium
GGACGTCTCCCTCTCACGGAGAAAACTGGGGTTCGAATCCCCATGGGACTACCAAAAAATTCCTCACCCTCGATGGGTGGGGAATTTTTTGTCCTGCCGAGACTCATTGGATTCCGAACGGTCGGCGGCTAAAATTATATCGATGGCCGTCGATAAGTATAGCACCGATTTGAGGATAAAAACCGCGCCGAAGCGGGTTCCCGGCCGGACGCCGAAGTCGCGGGTCGGCGGCCGCCCACGCTCATTCCTTCCCGTAGGCGCGGTCGAGCAGGCGGTCCAGGAACGCGAAATCCTCCGGCCCGTATTCGCCCCGCAGCAGTTCGACGACCTTGGCGCGAGGCACGCCCTTCACGCGCAGGTACGCGAACTGCCTGCCGAAGGCGTGCTCCTCGACCTTGTTGTTCGGATAGGTCCCGATATCGAGATCGCCGAACGCCTTCTCCTCCGACTCGGCCGCGTACTTCTCCCCGACGTCCTTCCCGCGCTGGATATGCGCGAGCTCGTGGGTCATCCAGGCGACCTCGTCCTGTTCCTTCCGGGACGGGTCATGCATGTACCCTTCACGGATCAGGATCATGTCGCGCTCCGCGGACGACTCGGACGGCTGCGACCCCTTGACCCAGAGCCTGTCCGGCACGACGACGACCGTGGTCTCGGCGAGCCGCGGGTCGCCGAGAAAGCGGTACTGGTCGGCATACTCCCCCGTCAGACTTCCCGCCGTCTCGAAGCGGAGGCTTTCGGCGTCGGCATCCGACTTGAGTTCAAGATAGGCCGACAGGTGCCGTTGCAGTTCGGCCGTCCTCGCCGCACGGGCCGCCTTCGCCGCCTCCGCGGCCTCCGCCTCAGACCCAATCCCTTCATGACCGCGCATAGCGAACATTCTTCAAGACGCGGCTCCAGACGGCCGCTCCCTCGGTGAGTGTAGCAGACGGCCGGAAAACGGGCCTCCCAGGGAATCAAAACGGCCGCCGGCGCACGGCGGCCGCCATCGGTTCCTTGCGGCGTTTCCTACTCCTCCACGTGGCTCACGAGCAGGCGGTCGGCGTCGAGCGGCTCGGCCATGATCTCCTTCACGACCTTCTCCATGCGCATGCCGCGCGAGCCTTTGACCAGGATGAAATCGCCCATCTTCATGCGTTCCTGGGTAAAACGGCCGGCCTCTTCGGGGGACGCGAGCCAAAAGACGCGGTCCTCGAGGGCGCCGTGCTCCTTGGCGGCCTTCACGGCCTCGCGCATGCGTTCGCCGACGAACACCATGAGGTCCGCGCACTCCGCGGCCTTCGCGCCGACGGCCCGGTGGCCTTCCTTCGAACCGGCGCCGAGCTCGAGCATGTCGCCGAGCACCGCGATCCGCTTCACGGATTCCGGCTTGGGGATGTCGCGCAGCACTTCGAGCGCGGCGAGCACCGAGGTCGGCGCGGCGTTGTAGGTGTCGTCGATGACGACGGTGTGCTTGATGCCGGGGATGTAGCGCAAACGGCCGGGCGGCGGCGAGTACAGGCCGAGGGCGTCGGAGACTTCCACCAGATTCATCCCCTTCTCCAAGCCGACGGCGGCCGCGGCGATGGCGGCGTAGACGCCGTGCTTGCCGAGGACGTGCGGGAGGAACACGGGGACGGTCGCGCCGCCGGCGCTCAGCTTGAAATGCATGCCGCATTCCTTGTCGGGCGAACAGGCGTAGACGACGGAATCGGCCGCCGCGCGGACGTCGGCCTCGGGATGGAAGCCGTACGACACCACCTTCGCCTTCGTCGATGACCGCATCCCCCAGACGCGCTCGTCGTCGCGGTTCAGCACGGCGACGCCGTCCTTCGGGAGCCGTTCCATGAGGACGCGCTTCTCCTTGAGGATGTTCTCGACCGAGCCCATGAACTCCACGTGGCTCTCGCCGATGGCCGTCATCACGCCGATCTGCGGCTGCACGATGTCGCAAAGCTTCACGATGTCGCCCGGATGCTGGAGCGCCATCTCGAGGACCAGCACCTTCGGATAGTCGGGGTCGGCGAACGCGGCCTTCTTCCAGCCGTGCCAGAGCACGCCGAGCCATTTGAACGCGGAACCCTCGCCGCTCGGCAGGCCGAGGACGGTGAGCGGAAGGCCGATCTCGGTGTTGTAGTTCTTCACGCTGGCGCGCACGCGGAACCGCTTGCCGAGGACGACGGCGATCGCCTCTTTCGCCGAGCTCTTGCCGACGGATCCGGTGATGCCGACGACCTGCGGATGCTCGCGCTGCAGCACCGCCTTCGCGTACCCCGCGAGCATGGCTTCAAGTTTCTTTCTCATACGGTTCGTCAATCAGCCCGATCGGGCGGAATCTGCAGGTATTGTAGCAGGAATTTCGCGATATCTCCAAACAGCGGTGCGGCCGACGATTCGGCCCAATCGACGTCCTTCGGGCGGTCGATGCGCACGATCATGACGAAAGCCGGGTCGTCGACGGGCGCGTAGCCGGCGAACGAGCCGATGGAGGCTTCCTTGTCGTAACCCTGGCCGTCGGGGCGCGGGATCTGCGCGGTGCCGGTCTTGCCGGCGACGTAGTAGCCCGGAACGCCGGCCCGCTTGCCGTGGCCGTTCTCGACGACGCGGACGAGCATGCCGCCGACGAGCGTCGCGGCGCGCTTGGTGATGACCTGGCGGACGACCTGTGGTTCGGTCTTCTCGACCGTGCCGTCGGCGTGCTTCACCGAATCGACGACGTACGGCTTCATCAGCTTGCCGCCGTTGGCGATCGCGGCATAGGCGTTCACGAGCTGCAGCGGCGTCATGGTGATGCCCTGGCCGAACGAAGCGGTCGCGCTCCAGATGTCGCCCTTCTTGCGCAGCGCCTCGACGTCGCCGGCGGCCTCCGTGTCGAGCTCGATGCCGGTCGGGCTGCCGAAACCGAAGCCCTGCACGTACTGGAGGAAGGCCTTCGGGCCGATCTGCCGCGAAGCGAAGATGGTGCCGGTATTCAGCGATTCCTCGAGCACCTGCGTCATGGTGGCAAGGCCGTGGCCCTTCCCGTCGGAGTTCTTGATGGTGTACGGGCCGATCTTCACGAAGCCCTCGTCGACGTACGTGGTGTTGGGGCCGACCTTGCCGGCGTCGACCGCGGCCGCCATGGTAATCGGCTTGAAGACCGAACCCGGCTCGTACGGCGAGAAGATCGCGGCGTTGTTGAAGAGGCGGAGGTCCGTCACCTGCGAGAAATCGTTGTCGTCGTAGTCGGGCGCGTTGCACATCGCCATGACCGCGCCCGTCTTCGGATCGAGCACCACCGCCGAGCCAGAGTCCGCGCCGTGCCGCGCGACGGCCGCCCGGAGCTTCTCGCAGACGACGTACTGGATGTTGCGGTCGATCGTCAGGGTGAGTTCGTCCCCGTCCTTCGCGGCCGTGAACTGCCGGTCGGCAGCGCCGAACCAGCGGCCGATGGGATCGTCGGCGGCGGCGAGGAACCCCGACCTGCCCGCCAGCTGATCCTGCCAGTAACCCTCAATCCCGTACCGGCCGACGCGCTCGCCCTTGTCGTTCGCGCCGACGAAACCGAGGATCTGGGACAGCGACGCCTTCTCCGGATAGAACCGGAATTGCTCGCGCGCGAAGCCGATGCCCTTGATCCCGAGCGCCTTGACCTTGGCGACGGTATCATCGTCCGCCTTCGGCTTGAGCGGCTCGTAGGGATCGAGCGGCCTGGAGAGCTTCGCGAAGAGCGTCTGCTCGTCAACGCCGAGCACCGGAGCGAGCGATTTGGCGCCGGCGGCGGGATCGGCGACGTCGCGGGTGTTCGCGTAGACGGTGGAGAGCGTCTTGTTGATCGCCGCGGGGAACCGCCCGTCGGGCGACTTGGGGTCGCGGAGGTAGATGGCGCCGCGTTCGGGAAAAAGGTCCTCGAAGAAATTGCGCTGGTTCGACGCGAGCGCGGAATAGAAGCGGTGGGACAGCACCTGCAGGACGAACAGCCGCCCGGCGACGCCCGCGATGGCCAGGACCACGATCACCTGGAAGAAACGCAAACGGCGCTCGGCGATCGGGCGCCGCTCTCGCGGGCGTTTGGCCTTGCGTTGTTTCCAGGCGGGCATGATGGGAGAAGTTCTCAGTTCTCAGTTTTCAGTATACGAAACGCCCGGGGACTTGGAAGAAGGGCCGTTTCTTCCCACTCCCCACTCCTCACTTCCCACTCCCGGCCTCCGTCCTAATTGAACTGCCCTCCCGTGAAATCGAACAGTTTTCCGGCGCCGGTAGGGTTGTTGCCGGCGTTGACCTCGTCGCCGTCGCTCACGCCGTCGCCGTCGGTGTCGGGATTGTTCGGGTCGGTGCCGTAGAAGCGTTCAAGGACGTTCGGCAGG
>JAVHQX010000039.1:0-4324 GCA_036171355.1 Patescibacteria group bacterium
CACCATCGCGGAATCAGAAAAGAAAAGGGATATGCGCATGAGCCTCGCACAACGCATCGCGCTCATCCTCACGACCATGGTCGTGCTGCTTTCGATGTTGGCGCTGGATGCGGGCGCGGCGATCAAAATGCCGGCGGACCGGTTCGTGCGGACGGCGAACTATTTCCTGAAGGCGGGCACGGACATCACGCCGGCGGATTACCCGGCGCTCGCGAAGTACGACCTACTGGTGTTTCCCGCCGAGGCGCAGGTCTACAACAGCGGGATGTTCGCGCGGCTGCGCGCGCTCAACCCGGACATCATCATCCTCGCCTACGTCCCGACGAAGTCGTACAACTTCGGCTGGGTCGACCCGCTCCACCGCAAGCTCGCCGACGGCATCCGGGATTCCTGGTGGCTCCTGGACCAGAACGGCAACCGCGTCTCCGTCTGGAGGAACACCGCGGCGCTCTCCGGCGTGTCGCCGTGGAACGAGTACCTCCCCCGCTTCGTGCATGACCAGATCTGGTCCACGGGATACTGGGACGGCGTCTTCTACGACGAGTTCTCCTCGAACGCGTCGTGGATGAACGGCGGCAACATCGACATCCACCGCGACGGCGTGAAGGACGATCCGGTCCTCCTCGACGTGGCGTGGGAGCGCGGGATGCTCAACCTCCTCAAGAACACGCGCGGCCTCCTGGGCGACGACGCCGTCATCGTGACGAACGGCGACTCCACCGACAGCCTCCAGCCGTACGTGAACGGCAGGATGTTCGAATCGTTCCCGACGCCGTGGGAAGCCGGGGGCACCTGGGCGGGCGTCATGTCCAACTACGTGCGCCTCCACAAGGTGGTGGGACACACGCCCGTGTTCATCGTGAACACGAACACCGGCAACACCGGAAACAACGCCGACTATAGGAAGGTGCGCTACGGGCTGGCGTCGACGCTCATGGCGGACGGATTCTTCAGCTTCGACTTCGGAGAATCCGACCACGGCCAGCTGTGGCGCTACGACGAGGAGGACGTGCGGCTGGGCAAGCCGCTCGGCGACGCGGTGAACACCCTCTCCCCCGCCGACCGCCGCCTCAAGGCCGGCGTCTGGCGGCGCGACTTCCAGAACGGCATCGCGCTCGTGAACTCCACGGGCGAGACGAAGACCGTGGCGCTCGGCGGCGAGCTGGAGAAGGTCCGCGGCGCCCAGGATCCCGGCGTGAACGACGGTTCGGTCGTGACGGCGGTGACTCTCGCGCCTAATGACGGCGTGCTGCTGCTCAAGCGGCTCGAAGAGGTCGTGGGCGCGGCGTTTCCCAACGGCGCGTTCGTGCGCATGTTCGGCAGCGACGGGACGAGGCTCAGGAACGGCTTCTTCTCGTACGACGGCGCCTACGCCGGCGCGGCCAACATCGTGCGGACCGACGTCGACAAGGACGGGTCGGCCGAAAAAGTGGTGGCCGAAAAGGGCACGGTCAGCGTCTATGACGCGAAGGGCGCGCTCAAGACCTCCTTCAGGCCCTACGGCGACGCCTATTCCCTGGACGTGAGCATCGCCATCGGCGATCTCGACGGTGATGGAAAACAGGAGATCGTCACGGGCGCCGGCCCGGGCGGCGGGCCGCAGATCAGGGTATTCGCCGCCGACGGGAAGCTGCTGACGCCCGGATTCTTCGCCTATGACCCCAGGTTCCGCGGCGGGGTGAACGTGGCCGTGGGCGACCTCTACGGCACCGGCCGCGCGGTCATCGTCGCGGGCGCGGGGCCGGGCGGCGGTCCGCACGTGCGCGTGTTCGCGAAGAGCGGAAAGCTGCTGAACCCGGGCTTCTTCGCCTATGACTACCGGTTCCGCGGCGGGGTGAACGTGGCGGTGGGCGACCTGGACGGGGACGGCAAGGCCGAGATCGTCGCGGGCGCGGGGCCGGGCGGCGGTCCGCACGTGCGCGTGTTCAACCGCTATGGGACGGCCATGGGCAAGGGATTCTTCGCGGCCGACCCCGCCTCGCGGAACGGCGTGAAGGTCGCGGTGACGGACACGAACGGCGACGGCATCGGCGAAATCGCCGCATTCTCGACGGACGTGTTCCAGTTCGCGGCGGTGTCGCGTTAGAAGCGAGAAGTGATATAGAGAGAAGGAGTTTGAAAGAACAGGGATCAAAGAACGGAGAACAAAGAACGGAGAGCGGAGGGAGAGCGGAGGGAGAGCGGAGATTGAAAAAATATTACGGAAGAGACGTATGGCGAAAGATAGGCGAAAATCGGAACCAAGGGTGGAGGCGGAACCCGTGGAGAAGGGCGCGCTCCAGGTCGTCCGTGAGGGCGAAAAGGCCGTCGCGGGACAGGAAGCGGGGGCCGGGAAGCCGCAGAACATCTTCATCGGCACGCTGAACGTCATCGCGCAGCCGCTCCGGAACGTTTACGACCCCATCAAGAAGGTGTGCTACGAACCGCTCGCCGCGCATTACGAGGAGCGGTATAAGCAGAAATTCCCCAAGCACCATTCGAAGATCTTCGTCCTCGACGTGGCCCTTTTGGCGATCATCGGGGCGCTGGCGGTCTTCTGGTTCTTCGCCAACACCCTGCTGCCGCTGTTCCCCGTCGCCCCGCTCGTGAGCATCTCCGTGCTCGCGCCGAAAAGCCTCACGAGCGGCGAGTCCGCCGATTTCGTCATCGCCTACGACAACAACTCGCCGAAGACGCTGCACTGCGCGGAACTCCGCATCCGCCTGCCGGAGGACACCGTGCTTCCGGAGATCCCGCCCGCCGTGGAAAAAGGCACGACATGCGTCGTCGACCGCTCGGCGGGGCTCCGCCTGCTGGTCGATGCCGACGAGCCGCGCGTCCACGTCGTGCCGCTCGGCGACATCGGACCCGAGGGCCGCGGCGTGATCCGCTTCAAAGCGAAAGCGTACGGATCCTCCGAAAGCACGAAGGTCATGGAGACCGAGCTGACGTATTGGGAGGAGGCGGCCACGGCGCCGTCCCGCGTCTCGTCGCGCGACGAGTGGCAGGTGACGTCGTCCGCGCTCGCGCTGACCATCACGGTGCCGAAGGGCGTGAGCCGCGGCTACAGCCAGGCCGTGGCCATCGGCTACGCCAACCGCGGATCCGACGTCCTGCCGAACGCGGCCGTGCGGCTCTCGCCGCCGGAAGACTTCGTCGTCACCGGCTCCGAGCCCGCCCCGACGGCGCGGAACGAATGGGACCTCGGGACCATCGAACCGGGCGCCGAGGGCTCGATCGCCGTCTACGGCTACTTCCGCGCGACGCCCGGACCGCTGCGTGCCGCGCCGACGTTCGCGGTCCGCGGCTACACGGACACCGACCAGGGCGGCCGCGTCCTTGCCGAGCTCGTCCGCGAGAACGCCGATCCCGGGGCGGCCGACATCGACTTTTCGCAAGAAATCGCGGAGCCGGCCGGACGCCAGACGCTCGAGCCAGGCGAGACTGTCCGCGTGAAGATCCGTTACCGCAACTCGGGGCAGAAGACGCTCAACGACATGCGCGTGTCCGTCGATCCGGGCGCGGCGTACGTCAACTCCCCTTCTCCTGCGACGCTCGCCTGGGACGCGAAGAGCAATCCCGAACTGGCCGAGGTCAAACCCGGCGATTCCGGCACGCTCGAAGCGTCGTTCGCCGTCAACGAGGCCATCGGCCAGGGTGACGTCGGCGAGGACGAGCCTTCGCTGCACGTATCCTCGCGCGCGTCCTACGTCGCCGACGACGTGACGAAGCCAGTGCTCATCGACACGCAGGCCGCGGATCTTCCGATCGCGACGAAGCTCGGGCTGCAGGCGGCCGCGCTCTACTACACCAAGGACGGCGACCAGCTCGGCGTGGGACCGCTGCCGCCGAAAGCCGGCCAGACCACCAAATACCGCGTTTTCCTGACGGTCACGACGACGACCGGCGCGGCCGACGGGGTCACCGTGGACGCCTATCTCCCGCCGAACGTCGAATGGACCGGGCATGCCAGCGTGACCGCCGGCGATGCTCTCGACTACTTCCCTTCGACGGGGAGGGTCCGCTGGAACATCAATCACGTGCCGGCGTTCGCCGACGGCACGGGCACGCGCGTCAGCGCGAGCTTTGAGGCGGCCGTCACGCCGACAAAAGCCGAAGTCGGTTCCGTGCCGCCGTTGGTGCGCTCCGCGGCCGTTTCCGGCACGGATGCGGCAACCGGCCTCAAACTGCGCACGACCGCCGCAGACGTCACGACCGATCTGCCGTATGACCAAAGGGCGGCGGGCAAAGGGGCGGTGGTGAAGTGAAGTCTCCCCTTGTTCGGGGCCTGCGTTTTGGCGGCTCGGCCACTGGCCGAGCCCTCGCCTCCAGGCTCGGGTTTACC
>JAVHQX010000040.1:0-4319 GCA_036171355.1 Patescibacteria group bacterium
ACAAGCCCGACGAGGCCTTCAACAAACTCGTTGCGTTAAATTCTTGAAACCAAGACGTAAAAACCGCAGTCGTAACTGCGGCTCTTGCGTGGTCGGTCCGGCAGGACTCGAACCTGCAACCGGCGAGATATAAGCTCGCTGCTCTAACCATTGAGCTACGGACCGGCGCGAAGGGAATCTAGCACCTAACCTGCCGCATGAAAAGACGGTTGACGCCGTTTCGGAACGGGCTTACGCTGGTCCTTTCCGTTCTTTCTTTCCTTCCCGGCTAGGGAGAATCCCATGGCTGAAGATCGTGAAGGCATTTGCGACACCTGTGTCCCGAAACCGCGGGGCGACGGCGAAGCTCCTGCCGCGCTCTGCGGCCATCTCGCCCGCCCCGACGGCTCGCGCTTCTGCGTCACCTGCGCCGCCCGCCACGGCGTCTGTCGCATCTGCGGCCTGAAATTCGTCTCTCCCCACGCGGAGCAGGACCCGTGACGCGCTCTTTCCCCCAGCGGGCCCGGCAGCCCGCTTTTTTGTGCCCAGCGCGGCATTCACGTATACTTTTCGCATGAAAAAGACCCTCAAGGCGGGACCGGACGGCGCGGGCATGCGGCTCGACACCTGGCTGGCGAAACGCCTGCCCGGCGTGTCGCGAAGCCGGATCCAGAAATGGATCAAGGCCGGATCAGTGCTGCGCAACGGGGCGAAAGAGACGCCGCATGCGGTCCTCGAGGAGGCCGACAAGATCACCGTCGACGCCCCGGACGAACCGGACGCGGGCGCGCCGCTCGCGCCGCGCCATGACATCCGCCTCGACGTCGTCCACGAGGACGAGCACGTCGCCGTCGTGAACAAGCCGGCGGGCCTCCTGGTCCATCCGGCGGTGCCCGGCGAGACCGATACGCTCGCCAACGCGCTCGTCGCCAAATATCCCGAGATCGCCAAGGTCGGCGATTCGCCGGAACGGCCGGGCATCGTCCACCGTCTCGACAAGGAAGCGTCGGGATTGCTCGTCGTCGCGCGCACGCCGGCGGCGTTCGCGAACCTGAAGGCGCAGTTCCAGGCGCACGTCGTGAAGAAGGAGTACACAGTGCTCGTCGACGGCGCCGTTCCGGACGATTCGGGCACCATCAGGCTGGCCATCGGCAGGTCGTCGTCCGGCGGCAAGATGGCCGCGCGGCCCGAGCCCGGCGAAGACGACAAGGACGCTGTCACGCACTACCGCGTCGAGGAACGGTTCCCGAAAGCGACCCTTCTCACCGTGCGGACCGAGACCGGACGCACGCACCAGATCCGCGCGCATTTCCACGCGATCGGCTGTCCCGTCGTCGGCGACCCGCTCTACGGCGCGAAGAAGCCGGGCCGTCTCCCCTCCCCGAGGCTCTTCCTCCACGCCAAGACGCTCGCCTTCACGCACCCCGTGACCGACGAACAGCTGTCCTTCAGCTCCCCCCTGCCGGAAGCGCTGGAAGAAATACTGCGAAAGCTGCGCGGGAAGTGAGACGGGTTTCAGTTAACAGTGATCAGTTAACAGTTTTCAGTAAGCAGTCGACGATCGGCGCGGTCTCGTCCGCTATCCGTACTGATAACTGACAACTCCCAACTGATAACTCGCGTATGCTCATCACCATCTCCGGCCTGTCCGGATCGGGAAAATCCTCCGCGGCGAAGGGGCTCTCCGAGGCGCTCGGTATCCCGACGGTCGACATCGGAAAGCTCTTCCGCGCGATGGCGGCGAAATACGGGATGGACGTGGTGGCCTTCGGCAAATACGTCGAGAAGCACCCGCGGTTCGACCGCGAACTCGACGCGGCGATGCTCCGCAAGGCCAAGCGTTCCGGCGACCTCATCCTCCAGGGCAGGCTCGCGGGACTCATGACGGCCAAGGAAGGCATGGACGCCGTCCGCATCTGGATCGCCGCCTCCCCCCGGGTGCGCGCGTCCCGCGTGGCCAAGCGCGAGGGGGTCCCCTTCCTCCAGGCGTACCGGCAGGTCACCAAGAGGGACCGCGACAACCAGGTCCGGTATGCCAAGACCTACGGGCTTGACTTGAACGATCTGTCCGTCTATGCTATCGTCGTTCAAACGGACAACCTCTCCGTAGAGAAGGTTGTCTCTTCTTTAGTCAAAGAACTCAACCGTGTATGGCCGAAGAAACGAAAAACCCCGCTTCTGAAGCGGAAAACAAGGCGCCGACAGCGGACGCCAAGGCGACCGCCCAGGAAGACGTGAAGCCGATCATGGAGGAGGCGAAGGCCGACGAGCTCGAGCCGGGCATGGTCGTCCGGGTGCACCAGAAGATCAAGGAAATGACGCCGAAGGGCGAGGAGCGCGAACGCATCCAGGTCTTCGAGGGCACGGTCATCGCCATCAAGGGCAAGGACGCGCAGAGCCGCACCATCACCGTCCGCAAGGTCGCGAGCGGCGTGGGCGTCGAGAGGATCTTCCCCGTGAAGTCCCCCGTGATCGCGAAGTTCGAGGTCATGAAACAGTACGAGACGCGCCGCGCGAAGCTGTACTACCTCCGGACCCACAAGAAGAAGCTGAAGGAAAAGACGTCCAAGAAGTAAGAACGAACGGTCCAGCCCCGCTGGACCGTTTTTGCATCCCACGAAAAAACCGCCCCCGGCCAGCTGAGCTGGCCTGACGGAGCGGTTCTTCCGTGCGCGGCCTTACTTGGCCATGGCGATGGCGGAGTAATACCTGCCGTTGTCGGAAATCGGGGCGCCAACCGCGTAATCGGCCAGCTCGCCCTCGCCGATGACGGCGACCTGCTGTTTCCAGTAGTTGCCGAACACCGAGAGGACGACGTCCTCGCTCGTCACCCAATGGATCATGCCGTCCCTGCCGATGACGTAGACCCTGGGGGACGACGCCACCTTGAGGAGATGCGAGCCGGGGCGATAGAGGACCGTGCCGCCGAGCGGCATGGCCGCGATTGCGGCGGGCGAGACCGTCTCTACCGTGTCGAAGTTGCGATACCAGCTGAAGTAGAGGCTCTCGCCGTTGAAAGCGTAGCGCCGGCCGTCCGTCGCGGCGAGGTACACCGCAGGGACGCCCTTGGCCTTCACGAGGTGGCCCGTGAGCGCCCTCGCGCCGGCCGTCGTCTTCACGAGGACGGGAGTGGTCGCGAACTTGAGCGTCTGGCTGCCGGACTTGCCCTCGATCCAGGCGATGTCGCCGTTCTTCACCGAGAGGCTCTCAGCCTCGACGGTCGAAGGGATGACGACGGCCTTGTTGTCGATCCAGGTGTTGAGTCCGCCGCCCACGCGTGCGCCGGCGGCAGCGCCGCCGTCCGCGTCGAAGCGGTCCAGGATGACCGGGTCGAGCGTGATGAAGCTCTCGCCGCCACGATCGGCGCGGAACACGAGCGCGGTGTTCGCGTCGGGTTCGCGATGGCGGATGTAGCCGCCGTCCATGAAGCGGACCTTGGTCGGCGACGCTTTGCGGTAGATGACGTCCTGCATCGCGCCGGTGATCTTGAGGAGGCTGGTCTTATGCTCGAGGTCGGTGAGCAGGAGGTCGGTGACGTTCATGATGACGACGCCGTCGTTCATGTCCTCGACGCGCGTGACCATCGGGGGGACGTCGCGCTGGATGATGCCGAGCGCGTTCGCGCCGCCCACGGAGACGTAAACGATGCGCTTGTCGTAGTCCCAGCGCTTGGTCGAATACTCCCACGACGCGCTGCCCTTGCCGTCGGTGATGAAGTACTGCGCGAGGGGGCGGTCATCGCCCTGGCCGACGGCGCCGTTCACGAGGCCGCCGTTCACGAACACGCGGAACCAGTCCTCGTTCGGGCGCTTGTTGAGCCAGAACAGGTTCTGTCCGGAGAAGGCGTAGTTCAGCACCTGCCAGGAATCGACGAGGCGGATGCCGTAGCGATCCTTCACCATCAGGTTGTACTGGGAACCGCCGGGCTGGCTGGTCCAGGCGATGCGGCCATTCGAGACAATCGGGTGGCGGTCGTCGAAGGTGTTGTCGGAGACCTTCTTCACGGCTTCGCCGTCGAAGGAATAGATCTCGCGGTCGTAGCCGTCGGACATCGTCCAGACGACCATGCCGTCGGCGACGTCGAAGTTTCCCTTCACGGCCTCGTAGAAGCCATTGCCGTCGTCCCGCCAGTCGTCCTTGGAGAACGCCGCGAGCGTCCGGATCTGCACGCCGTCGTAGGCGTAAAGCGTGCGGGTGCCGCCGTTCAGTTCGGACCAGGCGACTAGGTTCTTATCGACCTTGTACGCCTCGATGCGGGAAGAACCCGCGTCCTTGGCGAGGGTCGTGACGACCCACGGGTCCACGATCGTGGAGACCGACGCGATCTCCGCGCCGAGCGC
>JAVHQX010000041.1:0-4284 GCA_036171355.1 Patescibacteria group bacterium
TATGGACCGCGTATTCGACCGCGCGGACGACGTTCGTCGGATCGCCTGAACCGTTGGAATCGAGCGCGCGGATCGGCATGATGGTCGCCTGCCAGGCGACGCCCGCGATGCCGCGGCCGTTGTCGCCGCGGCCCGCGGCGATGCCGGCGACGATGGTCCCGTGGTTGGCGCCGAGCACGCTGAAATCGCCGCTCACGTCGGGAGTCGGATCGTTGTCGTTCCCGACGAAGTCCCAGCCGCGGACGTCGTCGACGTAGCCGTTGCCGTCATCGTCGATGCCGTTCCCCGCGATCTCGTTCACGTTGCGCCAGATGTTGTCCTTGAGATCGGGATGGTCGATGTCCACGCCGCTGTCGATGATGGCGATGGGGATGCCCTCGAACCCGAGGCTCGAATCCCACGCCTGCGGCGCGTTGATCTTCTTCAGGTACCACTGATCCGAGAAATAGGTGTCGTCGGGCATGCGCGCGGAGGCCGGGAACGCGGAAAAAAGCCCGGTGGCCATGCACAAGGCGGTCGCGGCCGCGAAGAGATGTCTGGCAGTGGTCCGCATGTGGGGGCGAGGAGAGAAAAGAGAAGAGAGAAGAGAACGGGCCGCCGGCATCCGCTTTTCTCTTTTCGCTTTTCCCTCCATCATTTCGCAAGCTCCTTCGCCGGGTTCTTCGCGAGGATCTCCTTATTGAGCCGCTCGCAGGTCTTGAGGAGCGTGAGGTCGAGGCCGGCGCGGTCGCCGAGCTGGATGAACGCGCGCATGTCCTTCGGAAAACAACTCCCGCCGTAACCGCGATAGCCGTCGTGGACCACCTGCAGGTGGCTCGCGCCGATGCGCGGATCGGCCGCCGCGCAGTCCTTCACGACGTCATACGCGACGCCGATCCGTTCGCAGAGGTCGAAGACCTGGTTCGCGAACACGACCTTCATGGCGAGGAAGCAGTTGCCGAAATACTTCACGGTCTCGGCCTCGGTCGCGCTGATGACCTTCGTGAACGGGGCGGCCGGCAGCAACGCGAGCACGCGCTCGGCGTCACCCGCGCCGACGGCCGTGGCGCCGACGATCTGGCGGTCAGGGACCCTGAAGTCGGCGTCGGCGGTCGACTGGCGCAGGAATTCCGGGTTGAACAGGAAACGATGCCGCGGGAATTCCTTCTGGAGCGCCTCGGTCGTCCCGGGCAGCACGGTCGACTTGATGACGACGGTCTTGGAACCGGGGATGGACGAGACGCCCTTGCGCACGTAGGAAAGGTCGAATCCGCCGGCGCGCTCGTCGAACGGCGTCGGCAGGCAGACGAAGACGACGTCGGCCGCGGCGAGCTCCGCGCCGGAGCCGAGGCCCTTCGGCGGGTCGTAACGCAGCGGTCCGAATCCCGCGTCGTCGAAATAGCGGGCGACGGCGCCGCCCACCCATCCCACGCCCATCACGGCGATTTTCGGTCTCGCGCCAGGATGCATACGAAGTGGGCACATCGTAACACCGGCTCCGGGTACAGGCAATGGCCCGCGCGGGTTCCATCGGGAACGCGCCCCCGGCTGAACAGCGCGGGTGTTCAGCGGCGGCGCGGAATCCCCGCAAACAAAAAATCGGGGACGTCCCGATATCCATGACGGATGAAACCGCCGGCTCTTTCAGCGCATCCCGCGCATCTTTTTGAAGAAATGCAGGCCGACGGCGAATACCTCTTCTTCGCGCCGGTCGCGAAGCTCCGCGGAGGTCAGGTCCCTTTCGTCGCCGTCCCCTCCCAGGAACGATTCGAACATGGCGTCCGCGTTGGGCGGACCGCCGATGCCGCCGCCGACATCCCCGCCGGTCGGATCGAACGGCGCGCCGAATTGGCCTTCTTGTCCAGGGAACATTGCCGTCATTTTATCTTTGTTTCACCTGCTCTCAGTATAGCATTTTTCGCGGCTCTCGGAAAGGGGGCGGAAAGCGGAAAAAGCCGCGGGAATGCCGCGGCTCCGCCTTTCCCGCAGTCACTGCTTGACCGTGAGCTGGATCGCGAACGGGAGTCCGGTCGCCTGGATCCCCGTGAGCGCCGCGTACGTCCCCGAGGGGACGTCGGTCCACTGGAGATCCGCGGCTCCCAGCAGGTCGACCGCCAGGCCGTACTCGTTCGCGGAATCGAGTTTCGTGACGTCGAGCTCGAGGGAATACGTGACGGTGATCCCCGCGGGGACGGACAGTTCTGATCCTTCGTTGAACGCATATTCGATGAGGCCGTAGTCGCCGGCCGTCGAATCGATCGTGGACGGTTCTGCGGTCTTCGTGCCGGCGTGCACGACGCTGTACATGATGTGCGTCGACGAGTCCTCGCCGAGCAGGATCGGGCTTCCGGCAGTGAACTGCTTGAGGTTCACGATGCCGTCATCGTCCTGGAAATCGCCGTTGACGTCCGCCCACCGTTCCAGCGCGTCGTTGTTCGAGCCGGGCTTTCCCGCGTCCGCCGGCGTGACCTTGAAGGTGAGCTTGCGGATCCGCGCCGGGCCCTCGGGGCCGGCCTTCGCGGTGAAGCGCAGCACCTCGGCGGTGGCGTTGCGATAGACCGCCCCGGACGGGCCTCCGGCCGCCTGCGCGAAGGCGAGATCGGTGAACCGCACGGTCATGGCCGAGGGGGTGTTCGCGCCCATCGCGAAGTCGGGATTGCCGAATGCCTGCGCGTCGAACGACGTCCCGTCGGACTCGGAGACGAACTGGATGCCGCCGGCGGCGTCGTAGAGGACCTTCACCTGCTCGCCGTTCACCGCGCCGGCGTCGCGGGAGATGAACGTGCCGTAGAGCGACATCTCCGTGCGCTTGTCCCTCGGAAGGACGATCGGCAGGTTGGCGAACGTCGCGGACGTGCCGATGAAGTCCTGCGATACCGACGCCTTGCCCGTGCCCGTCGTCGGGTATTCGAGACGCACGCGGACGAGGGACTTCGCGGCCGCGGCGGACTGGCGGAACGTCAGCGTCTTCAGGTCGTAGGCGTCGTCCTTCACGTCCGCGGCAAGCGTGCCGAGGAACACCTCCCGGCCGGCGACGCCGGCCCCGCCGTTGCCAGCCCAGGCCCAGCCGATGGTGCCGTTCTTCTTGATGGTCGTATAAAAGGTCGGCGTCACGCCGCCGTCGGGATTCTGGCCGTGGACGTTCACCTTCGCGCCCTTGTCATCGACCACCGAAACGTCCATGGACGCGTCCGTGACGTCGAACGAGACCTTGTTCGGACTGTTCTCTAGTTCGACGGTCTTCGAGATGTCGCCCCGCACGACGAGCGTGGCGGTCTGGCCGGCAGCGACGGCGTAGGCGAAGCCGGTGAACGAGGCCTTGCCCTCGAGCGACACGGCAACGGGCCCCGCGACCTTGGCGCCGGCGCCGTCATACAGGCTCACCTCGGGCAGCATGTCGCGCACGCGCGTCTCGCTGCCGTTGTCCGAGTCCGCGCCGGGGAGGAAGCCTCCGATCCCCTCTTCGTCGACGTAGCCCTGGAACGTGACCGACGTGACGGTGTTCGGCGCGACGGTCGTCGCCTTGAATCGCAGGCCGGCGATGTCGGCGCCGGTCGCGCCGCGGACGTACGTCTTGCTGCCGGGAACCGACGGCGACGACGTGACCTCCATGGCGGCGTTGAGCGACGTGAGCGTCGGGCCCGCGAGGTCGGTCGCGGGCGCGAAGGTCGCCGGAGATCCGGTGTCCGCGTCGACGACGGTCGTGCCGTCGACGACCAGCGTGACCTTGTATCCCTCGCCGGTCGGCAGGAGCGTGTTGGTCTTGGCGGTGAAGTAGAGGATCTTCTCCGTGCCCGCGGGGACGGTGAACGAACCGTCGAAGACGAAGGTCTGCGACTGGTCCTGGTGCACGTCGAGCGCGAGGTCCTTTCGGCCGAACGGCTCGGCTCCCGACTGGTCCTTGAACCTGATCAGCGTGAAGTTCGGCTGGGCGTTGTCCTGGTAAACGAGGCCGCCCTTGTCGTCGTCGAAATTCGCGTCGGCGGGGTTGTTCGTGGTCGCCTCGAACTTGACGGTAAGGCGGGTGACGTTGACCTGCTTCCGCGAGGCGACATGGAGTTCGAGCGGGGTCGCGTCGTTCCCGACTGCGAAATACGACGTGGCAGGGGGCTTGGCGGTGAACGTCGGGATCGACGGGATGGTGACGAGGTTCTTCTGCGCGGTATCGGTGATTGCGGGCTCCGCGGCCGTGATGTCGGCCGCGGGCACGCGGCCGGAGGCGATATCGCCGGGCGACCACCAGTGCGCCTCGGGCAGCGCGGCGGCGAGCGCGGCGCGCCAGACCCCGGCGAGGACGAGGTCTGG
>JAVHQX010000042.1:0-4262 GCA_036171355.1 Patescibacteria group bacterium
CCGCAAGGCGACCGTTTCCAGGTCGCCGGCGGCAGGCCCGCCGCGACCGTCTCGGTAATGCGGCCTCACTCCGCCACGGAGTAGACCTCCTCCAACGTCGTGATCTTGTCGAGCGCCTTTAAAAGCCCGTCCTGCACCATGCTCACCATGCCCTGCTCCATGGCGATGCGCTGCATGTCGTACTCCGACACCTTGCCGGAGAGAATGATCTTCTCGATCTCCTCGGACATCACCATGATTTCGTAGATGCCCACGCGGCCCTTGTAGCCGAGGTCGCCGCAGGTCTTGCAGCCCTTGCCCTTGTAGAATTTGAGGTTGTTCAGGTCGACCTTGTAGCCGGATTTCGGGTTGACCTCGGAAAGGATCTTCTTGGTGCGTTCCATGTCCTCGGCCGACGGCGTGTCCTCCATGATGCAGTCCTTGCAGATGCGGCGGACGAGGCGCTGGCCGATGACCGCGTTCAACGCAGGCGCGAGCAGGAACGGCTTCACGTCCATGGAGAGGAAGCGGGGGACGGCGCCGGCGGCGCTGTTCGTGTGGATGGTCGAGAGCACGAGGTGGCCGGTGAGCGCGGCCTGGATGGCGACGTCCGCCGTCTCGAGTTCGCGCAACTCGCCGACCATGACCACGTCGGGGTCCTGGCGGAGGATGGAGTGGAGTCCCTTGGCGAAGGTGTAGTCCTTGCTCTTGTCGACCTGCGACTGCGAGATGCCCTCGAGCTTGTACTCGACCGGGTCCTCGAGGGTGATGATCTTGGTGTGGCCGTCGTTCAGCTTGTTGAGGATGGCGTAAAGGGACGTCGTCTTGCCGGAGCCGGTCGGACCCGTGGTGATGATCATGCCGTTCGGGCGCTCGACCTCCTTCCTGAGCTGTTCGTAGGCGATGCCGCGGATGCCCAGCTGCTCGAACTGGAGCGCGATGGTGCCCGGCTTGAGGAGACGCATGACGATGGACTCGCCGTAGGCGGTCGGGAGCGTGCTGACGCGGACGTCCACCTTGCCTTCGACGGTGAAGATGGTGAAACGGCCGTCCTGCGGGACGGTGGTGATGTTCAGCTTGAGGCCCGAGAACAGCTTGATGCGGTTCACGATGCGCTGCCACAGCTCCTTCTTCACCGACGCCACCTTGTTCAGGATGCCGTCGATGCGGTACTTCACGTCGACGCGCTTCTCCTGCGCCTCGATGTGGATGTCCGACACGCCGGAGGAGAGCGAAATGGCGATGATGAGCGCGACGAAGTCGGTCGTGTTGACCTTCTGTACCGCGCCGTCGAGATCCTTGACGCTCGGCACGGCTTCCTGGAACCGTTTGAGGTCCGCCTCGGTGATCTCGACGCCTCGCACGATCTCTTTCACTTCGGGCAGCGCGTCGTAGATCTTCTCCGCCAGCGTGAAGCTGTGCTCAGAGATCATGTAGACCTTGGCGTTGTCGGCATGCGTGCGCTCGTTCACCTGATAGACGATCTCCTCGATCGCCGGATCCCTCATGTCGACCGCGCCGATGCGGACTTCCTTGCCGGTGTACAGGAAGCAGATGGCCTTGTGCTCCCTCGCCTGCGGGCGGGGGATGAGCACGAGCGCTTCAGGCGAGATCGGGAAGCCCGCGAGGTTGATGTAGTCCGCCTTGAGTTCGCGCGCCTTGGCCGCCGTCAGGTTCTCGAGATTCTTGAGCCTGATCTGCTCCATCTTGTCGGCGAACTTCTCCTGCGCGGTTTCTTCGCTAGGCTTGGTACTTTTCTGTTTTTTCCCGAGGAGGTCCTCGATCGAGCCTGCCATATGCGGGCAGTATACCATTTTTTAGCCTCATTTGCCATAGAAACGGCGCGCATTCCCGCTGCGCGCGCCGTCCCGGAATCGTCGGCTGAAAGCCGGCGATTCCGGGAAACGGAAAAATGAAAACGCCCGGCCATGCCGGGCGTTTTTCCTTGCGATCAGCGGTGCCAGCGTTCGGCCAGACGGATGAGTTTCGAGGACGGCTTGCGTCCCTCGAGCTCGTTCCAGAGAAGCGTCCAGGCAGCGGTCTGGAAGGTCGTGAGGAACGAACCCAGGCAGACCACGAGGACGAGCAGCATCACGGCGGTGAGCGTCATGAGGCCGTACGCGGCGGCCGTGGCCTTGAACACGGCGGCGACGACCAGGAAGAAGATGATCGGGACCGCGAGGATGAGCGCGCCGAGCGCGGCCGCGACGCCCGCCGCGAGGCTGACGATGAGGAGGAGGACGGCCATCTCGAGGCTCACGAGCCAATGCTCCGCGATCAGCGTCATCGCCCCGTTGACCGATTTTTCGATGCGGTCGTCCTTCAGCATCACATTGATCGATCCGTAGACCGCCCCCAGCGACGCGACGAACGACACCGCGGTGAAGACGATGAACGAGCCCACGTAGAACATCCCGCTCACGAACGTCTGGTCGCGCATGAGCGTGTAGAGGTTCGCGCCGGTCATGATGAGTGCGAGCAGGATGACGACCTTCGCGATCACGTTGACTCCCAGGAGCCTCCAGAATTTCTCCGCGCCGGCCTTCACGCTGTCGCCGAAGACGGGTTCGCCTCCGCGGGAGATCTTGCGGGTGCCGGAGATCAGGGCGCCGACGGAGACCAGCGTCATCCAGGCGAAGATGGCGACGATGAGCGCGAAGACCGCCAGGAAAATCAGCAGGGAGAGCGCGGGGTAGGGCGAGAACGAAATGACGGCCTTGATCGTGGAGAGGCCGGGGATGAGCGCGAGCGCCGAACCGGAAGCGGCCGCCATCGGCAGCGCCGCCGCCGTGCGTTCATAGGAGTTGAAGAACACCTCCGTCACGGCGCCGAAGCCGATGAGGGTGGCGAAGAAACCGAACACCCAGAGATGCTTATGGGACCACGCGATCTTCCACGCGTCCGAGAGGATGCGCCGGTAGAACGGGGTCATGTCGGGTTCGCGTGGCATATAACCTTCCTCCTTGATTAGGCGGCCGTTCCGCAGGCCGCGGACGGTCGTAAGATGCCCGCAGTATAGCACGGCCATGCCCAGGTCCACAAAGTAAGCAATATAATACGAGAAATCCGGCCCTCCCAGGCCGGATTTCCATCCCTTTTCTTTCCCGAAGACTTCCGGCGTGAAGGGGTCCCGACCCGGCGGGTAAATCCGAGCTTGGAGGCGAGGCCCCGCAGTACTGCGGGGCGCCGGAATCGGACTCCCGAGCGTCCAGGAAGCCGTTACTTTTTTACGCTTGTGCCGGGCGGGGGGTGAAGCGCGCGGGGCCGTGGCCGGTCGCCCTCTCGCCGCTCGCGGGCGCGCCGCCCTCCGACGGGTGGTGGCTGCCCATGACGGCCTCGAACTCCTCCTTTTCGATGGTCTCCTTCTCGAGGAGGGTCGCGACGATCTTCTCCATCTTGTCGCGATGTTCGCGGATGATCCTGCGGGCGGTCTCCATCGCGTCGGTGAGGAGGGAGGTGATCTCGTGGTCGATCATCTCGGCGACCTTCTCGCTGTAGTCGCGCTCATGGTGGATCTCCTTGCCGAGGAAGACCATCTCTTCCTTCTCGCCGTAGGTGCGCGGCCCGAGCTTCTCGGACATGCCGTAGTCGGTGATGAGCCGGCGGGCGAGACGCGTGGCATGGCGCAGGTCGTTTGACGCGCCGGTCGTCAGGTTCTCCTTGCCGAAAATTTCCATCTCGGCGACGTAACCGCTGAGCGAGACGGCGAGGTCGTCGATGAATTCCGCCTTGCGCTGCATGCGGCGGTCCTCGGCGGGCAGCTTCAGCGTGTAGCCGGCGGCGGAACCGCGGGAGATGATGGACACCTTATGGACCGGATCGGCGTTCGGCAGGATGTGCGAGACGAGCGCGTGGCCGGCTTCGTGATACGCGGTGACCCGGCGCTCGTCCTCGGACAGGATGTGGCTCTTGCGTTCGGGGCCGAGGAGGACCTTCTCGATGCTCTCCACCAGCTCGGTCATGCCGACCTTCTTCTTGTTGCGGCGCGCGGCGAGGATGGCGCCCTCGTTGATGAGGTTGGCCAGGTCCGCGCCGGAAAATCCGGGCGTGCGCTGGGCGAGGCGGCGGAGGTCCACGTCTTCCTCGAGCGGCTTGTTCTTGGCGTGGATGGTCAGGATGGCCTCGCGGTCGTTGATGTCGGGCTCATCGAGCACGACGCGGCGGTCGAAGCGGCCGGGGCGCAGCAGCGCGGGGTCGAGGACGTCCGGACGGTTGGTCGCGGCGAGGACGATCACTCCCTGGATAGGCTCGAAGCCGTCCATTTCCGTCAGGATCTGGTTCAG
>JAVHQX010000043.1:0-1304 GCA_036171355.1 Patescibacteria group bacterium
GGGACGTTCCTCGGACGCCTCGACCAGACCATCGTGAACCTCGCGCTGCCGAAGATCATCGACGATTTCGGCATCTCGGTGACCGCGGCGGGTTGGATCGCGACGGCCTACATCCTCGCCAACGCCATTTTCGTGCCCATCTGGGGGAAGCTCGGCGACACCATCGGCCGGAAGAAGGTCTACATCATCGGCTTCACCGTGTTCATCCTCGGTTCGGTCCTTGCCGGTTTCGCGTGGGACCTTCCGTCGATGATCGTGTTCCGCGTCATCCAGGCCATCGCCGGATCCGCCGACTATCCGACCGCGATGGCCATCCTCGCCGTCACGTTCAAGGAGGGCAAGGAACGCGCGCAGGCGCTAGGCGTCTGGTCGTCGTCGTTCGCGGCCGCAGCCGTCTTCGGCCCGCTCATCGGCGGCCCGCTCATCGACAACTTCGGCTGGCGGTCCGTCTTCCTGATCAACCTTCCGGTCGGCATTGTCGGCCTCCTCATGGCGAAGACCTACGTCAAGGAATCCGTTTCCGGCAATACAAGCGTGCGCTTCGACTGGTGGGGCGCGCTCGCCATCGGCGGGGCGCTCACGTCGCTCGTCCTCGTCCTCGACAAGGGACTCGATTGGGGCTGGTTCTCGGCGAAGAGCCTGGCGGCCTACGGCGCCATCGCGATCTTCACCGCCGTGTTCATCGCGATCGAGCAGCGCCATGAGGAGCCCATCGTCAACCTGCGGTATTTCGGCAACAAGGTCTTCGTCGACACGCTCGCGAACAATTTCGTGGTGTTCATGGGCATGATGGGCAGCATGTTCCTCATCCCGGTGTTCGCGCAGACCTTCCTCGGCTACGGCGCCACCAAGACCGGCTACCTGTTCATGCCGATGGCGGCGATGATGATGCTCGCGGCGCCGATCGGCGGGAGGCTTACCGGCAGGGTGCAGCCGCGCTACGTCATCATGGCGAGCACGGCGGTCGCGGCGCTCGGCATCGCGCTGTTCGCGCGGCTCGATCCGCATTCGGGCCTGCTCGACATCATCTTTCCGCTTTCCATCATGGCGTTCGGGCTCGGCTTCGGCATGGCGCAGCGCACCAGCATCATCGCCTCCGCGGTCCCTCCGGAGGAGATCGGCGTGGCCTCGTCGGTACTCGCGCTGGCCAGGAACATCGCGGGCGCGTTCGGCATCGCCGTGTTCGGCACGATCCTCAAGAACGTGACGGAGGGGAAGGTCCTCGAGTACGCTTCGTCGAGCGCCCTTCACACGGCCGTTCCCGAGGACGCGGCGCGGTTCGCCGCGCGCGTCATCCTCAAGGC
>JAVHQX010000043.1:1314-4254 GCA_036171355.1 Patescibacteria group bacterium
CGACCGTATTCGCCATCTCGGCGGCGATCGTCGCCGTCGGCGCCGTGCTCGCCCTCCGGATCGACGCCAAGACGCGCCGCGACGTCGAAGTCTTCGTCGAATGACGGCGGCGGGACCCGGGGTTGCCCGCATTCGTGTATACTGACGGGGACGCTATGGGCAACGGCAGGAACATTTTGGCGTTCGTCATCGCGCTGGCGCTGCTTGTCGCCGGTTTCCGTTACGGCATGAGCGCCATGATCGGCGCGCCGAAACAGCCGGCGCCGCCGCCCGAGCCGGCCGAGTGGGCGTCGTGGAAGGAGGAGCGTTTCACGGAACTGGGATTCACGGTGCGGCATCCCGCGGACTGGCCGACCATTGCCGGACCCGACGAAGCCTCCAGCGTGCGTGAAATGCTCGCGGTCGACGCGCGGGAGTACCTCACCGTGAAAGTGCCCAAGACCTTGTACAAGGGGACGACCTTCGTCGACGCGTTCGTCACCGTTTCCTCGGGGGGCGACATTCCGGCGGCGGACGAGCAGCGGAAGGCGCTTTGCGATCTGCTGGTCCGGCGCAACGGCGAGATAAGCCCGCTCGGTCGGAAGCAGGAGATCGCCGGAACGGCGTTCTCGATCGGCGGGACGTCGACGGCCGCGCTCGGGACGCGCACGGAGAGCCTGGTGTTCCACGCATGGTTCCGCAGGCGCTGCGTCGAATTGTCAGAGAATCTCCTGTCTTCGATCGGCGGCCGTGCGAAGGAGTTCGACCGCGTCGACGCATGGAAACGCATGGACGGCATCGTCCGGACGTTCCGGCCCGTCGACGCCGCAAAATGACGCTACCTGCTATACTGCGCTCATCATCATGAACCGCCGCTACTATGGCACTTCTGGAGTTTTACGGAGAGGAATGCCCGCATTGCAAACGCATGGAGCCGCTCGTCGAGCGCCTGCGGGGCGAGAGGCACAAAGTCGAGAGCTTCGAGACCTGGCATGACGAGAAAAATGCGGCCATGCTCGGGAAGTATGATCGCGGCGTCTGCGGCGGCGTGCCGTTCTTCTTCAATACGGACAGCGGCAAGCACATCTGCGGCGCCGTCGGTTACGACGAACTGAAGGCCTGGGCTGAGGGGAAATGACGCGCCGAGGGCGCATGATCGTCCACGTTTATGACTTCCGGAACACCGGCGAAGGCCTGGGGCCACGGCGACCGGCACGTGCTGGGAAAGCCGGTCGGCCTGGCGTTGATCGTCGGCTATAAAGGACTGTGGGGCATGATCGAGGTCGTCGCGGGCATCCTCGTGCTCCTTTCGTATCGGTACGTCACGCGCGAGCTCATCGAGGATCCGCAGGACATGCTGGCCACCTGGCTCATCTCGCATTTCGACGTCACGAAGGCGGCGTCGTTCAAATTGGGTTCCCTCATCATCGCGTTCGGCATCGGCAAGCTCGTCCTTGCGGCCGCCTTGTGGCATTGGCCCTGGACGGCGCGGCGTTTCGCCATCGGCTTCTTCTGCCTCATTGCCGTGTTCGGGGGCTGGCATCTCCTGACCGCGCCGTTCTCCTGGGTGACGGAGGCCGCGGTGCTCGTCGACGTGTTCATCATCTGGTATTTCGCGGCCATCCTCCCGGAGCATCTTGGCGATCCGGGGCTCCGATGATGCGCGAGACGCCGGGCGCCCGCATATGAAGACGCTGAGAAACATCGGCATCGCCGCCGTCATCGTCGCCGGGGTATTGACGCTCGGCCTCGGGTATTACGGTTTCGTGCCGGGCCTCTCGACGCTGCTCGGATCGGCGAAGCCGCGCGACCTGAAGGTCGAACCGACGCCTCAGGACCTCAAGAGCGCAAGGGCGAAGACCGGCATCGCGTTCGGCGAGCTGCCGAAAGGATTGCCTGCCGCCGTGAGCTTGGAATTCTCCGGCAGGAAAGACGTCGCGCCGATCTCACCGACCGCGAACTGACGGCGCTCCTGTGGAGCGACTCCTGGAGATACGATCTCATCGACAAGGGAGAGGTGCGGATCAACGCGGACGGGACGGAGGAGATCTCCGGCCTGCTCCGCCTCGACCGCGTGTACGGCTACGCGCAGGCGCGCAGGTTCGATACGAATGCGCTCAGGCCGTATCTTCGCGCCTCGAGACCTTCACGCGCCATCCCGCCTTCTACATGAAGGTCAGGGCGGTCTGGAACGACGGCCGGCTCTCGCTGGACGTGCAGAAGGCGGAGATCGGGCGTTACGAGTTCGAACCGAAGGTCATCGGAGCCCATGCCGCCCAGGTGACCGCCGCCGTCGAGCGCCATTTCAAGGACGTGTCGGGGCTCACTATCCGTTCGATTGACTTCGTCGGCGGCAAGATGCACTTCGAGGGCACGTGCCCGGCTTCCATCCGCTGGTCGCCGTGAAAACCGCCGCCGGTGGACAGAGCCGTTTGACGCCACCCCGCTTGGGTAATTACACTGTGTGCATAACTCTTTGCAGACCATCATCCGTATGGCCAAGATGACCAAGGCCCAGATTCTCTCCGCGCTTGCCGAAAAGACCGGCATGCAGAAGAAGGAAGCCGCCGCTTTCATGGAGGCGCTCTCCACCCTCGCGCTTAACGAGGTGAAGAAGAACGACCAGTTTTCCGTCGGCGATCTCGGCAAGCTCGTGAAAGTCCACCGCAAGGCCCGCCAGGGTCGCAACCCCGCGACCGGCGCGACCATCCAGATTCCCGCAAAGACCGTCGTGAAGTTCCGGGTCGCCAAGGCTGCGAAGGAAGCGGTCATGTAAATCACCGCGCAACGTGAAAAGACGCGGTCCGGATTCATTTCCTGGCCGCGTTTTTCGTCCTGGCCGGGGCGAAGTTCAACACCTCAAAGCACCAGGAAATTCAACCTAGCAATGCACCACCTGTAGCGTCGAGTCAAAGAACCTTGACAAAACCGCGTATTCATGCTATTATTGGCGCTAGTTCG
>JAVHQX010000044.1:0-4236 GCA_036171355.1 Patescibacteria group bacterium
CAGACCGCGCGCACGGTGGCCGGATGGATCTCGGCGAGGATGGTCCTCGCCGCCCCGTTCACCGAAATGAGAACAGAGTCAGTCAACCCAAACGAAGTGAAAAGGAGTCTGCCATGAAGACCTCGATTCTGTCCGTGTTCTGCGCGTTCCTCATGTCCGTCACCGTCGGCTGCGGCCTGCAGGAGGGAGACGACAGCCCGTCCCCCGGCTGCACCGCGAACTGCGGCGGCGTCGGTTCCACCAACGACGGTGGCACCGTGACGCCCCCGGCCGACGGCGGCGACACCTCGATCCCCGCGCCGGTCGTCTCCCCGACGGCCTGCCGGCTCGAGTTCGCCGACGACTACATCAGCGGCAGCCCCTGCGGCGATGTGGTCGGCACCCTGCCCGGCATGACCTGGAGCGCTGGTTCCATGATCAGCGACTCCGACAGCGACGGCCGGCTCGAGTACGCCCCGGAGAGCATCCCCGCGGGCACGTACGAGCTCTCGTACCGTGACCGCGCCTGTGCCAACGAGGTGGACCGCACCAACTGGGCGCTCTACGGCGACCCGGAGATGCTGCGAGCCATGACCGCGGACGCTCGTTCGTTCATCACCTGCAACTGGTGGGTGGATGGCGCGATCGTCCAGGTCAACGACCCCGGGTGCCACATCCGGATCTCGGTCGACGCGGCTTGCGCCATCATCGGCGCGGGCAACATGAGGGACTTCCACTAAGGCTTCGGCCGAGGTGGACACGCCTCAAAGAGGCGGTCAGCGCTTGCTGGCCGCCTCTTTTCTTTTCCCCGCGCCGTCTCCCGTCTCCGCGCTCCCCACTCCGTCCTCTGTCCTCCTGTCTCCGTTCTCCGTTTTCCAGTCTTCGTTCTTTGGTATTTAACTGCTTGTCTTAGCCAAAAAATTGCACCTGTCAGGATTGACAAAAGGCCGTTTTTTTGCTAGTATTATCGGTTCTTTGCACAACATGTCTGCATGTTCCGGCGGGATGGTCCCGCCGGAGTACGCCAACGATGCCCCACAAGGGGACGGAGGAATCGATGACCAAGCTGATCCAAGCCTTTCTGATGACGGCGTTGCTCGCGAGCGCGGGCGCGTTCGTCGGCTGCGGCCAGAGCGAGACTGACGTGAACGGCGACACGACTGCCGATGGCAATGATTCCGCGGGCAGCGCTAACTGCACGACGCCGACCTGCGGCGCCATGCCGGGCCCGTCGGCCGATGCCGGCAGTTCGGCTCCGGCTCCTGACGCCGACGCTCCCGCTCCGGACGCCGGAACGCCTCCCGCGCAGCCTGCGCCGGTGGCATCGCCCGGCGCCTGCCGGCTGGAGTTCTCCGATGCGTACATCGGCGGCTCGGCATGCGGCGAGATCAGGGGCGCCATCCCGGGAGCGACGTGGTCGTCGGGTCCGTCCATCGAGGACGGGGACGCCGATCACTTTCTTAGCTACGCGCCGTCGTCGGTCGCCCCCGGCACCTACGAGCTCACATACGTCGTCAAGACGTGCGGAGGCTCGGTCGGAACCTGGGCCGACTACGGCAGCCGTTCCCAGCTTCTGGGGATGACGCCTGACGCGAGGTCGTTCGTGAACTGCAACTGGTGGGATGTCGCCTCGGGAACGACCATCTCGGTCGCCAGCCCTGGCTGCAACCTGCGGATCACCGTGGATGGCGCCTGTGCCATCACCGGCGCCGGCAACATGCGCGACTACCGCTGATCCTTCCGCCTCGAGGGCAGCCCGATGCTTATCGGACCGCCCTCTTCATTTAGGCAAAAATCATCCCCATCGAGGGGACAGTCCCCGAATTGGGGATATCGTGGCGCACACGGGGCCGTGAGGGTACAATAAGGCGGTATGCAAGAACAGGAGAGCCATCTCGCCGAAATGCTCGGCATGGACCGCAGGGGCCCCATCATGCGGTTTTTGATCGTCTTGGGCGGCATGGCCCTGCTTGGCGCCCTCCTTTTGGGCGTCACGGCCCCATGGAAGGGCATCGGGCTGGTCGTCGCGCTGGCCGTGGCTGTCGGGGCCTTCGCGCGTCCGCAGTGGGTCATCCTAGCGCTCGCGCTCTACAGCCCGTTCGAGCCGTTCCTGCTCAAGTTCGTGAACGACGACCTCTACGTCTACGCGCGCTATTTCTCCGAGGGCCTCATCTACATCCTGCTGGCCTCGGTCGCGGTGCGGATACTCGTGCATGACCGGCGCATGGTCGCGACGCCCATCGACCTGCCCTTCGTTTTCTTCATGCTGGTGGCGCTCGCCTCGATCGTCGTGAACGCCGTCCCCGCATTCTCCGGACTGCTCGGCATCCGGCAGATCATCAGGTTCATCCTGCTGTTCTTCCTCACCATCTATCTCGATCCGGACACCGCCTTCATCAAGCGGGTGACGACGTTCATGTTCGGCATCGTCGCGTTCCAGGGCATCCTCGGCCTGCTGCAGTCGATCGTCGGCGGCCCTCTCGATGAATTCCTGATTCCCAGCGAACGGAGGTTCTTCGAGAGCATCCAGCTGACGAGCGGCACGGAGCAGTTCTGGTCGCCCGGCACCCGCGTCTTCGCGACCCTCGGGCGCTACGACCAGCTCGGCACGTTCCTGTGCTTCTTCTTCCTCATCGCCATCGGCCTGTATTACTGCAGCAAAAAGAAGGAAGAGCGCCGCCGCCTGCTCCTGCCCGTCCTCATCGCGGCCCCCGCGCTGCTGCTGACCCTTTCGCGCGCGTCGTGGTTCGGGTTCGCGCTGGCGTTCTTCGTGATCGGCGCGATCCTGATGCGGGATTGGAAGGTCCGGTTCGCGTACGCCGGCGTCGTCGTCCTGGCGCTGCTGTACCTCGCGGTCACCGGCCTCACCGTGAAATACCTCGTCGATTATCCGCAACAGACGCTCGCAGAACGGTTCTTCGAAGCGTTCTCCTACGAGCGCTGGCGCGGCGAATATTACGGCCTCGGGCGCATGTACTGGATCGTGCAGACGCCGCTCGTGGTCGTCCGTTCGTCGCCGCTCTTCGGCGTCGGTCCCGGTCAATACGGCGGCGGCGCCGCGGCGGCGCTCGGCAACACTTCCGTCTACGAGAAACTGAACCTCCCGTTCGGCGTGTACGGGACCGAGGGGTACATCGACAACAACTGGTTCTCCTTGTGGGGGGAGACGGGCACGCTCTGCGCGACGTTCTACGCCTGGATGTTCGTCGCGCTCGCCCGGATGGCCCTCCTGGTGCGCCGCGAGTCCGCCGATCCCTTCGTGAAGTGGATGGCTCTCGGCTATTTCGGCTGCGTCCTCGCCGTGGCCTTCCAGGCGTTCCTCGCCACCTATCTCGAGGTCCGCACGTTGGCCTTGTACCTTTGGATGTACGGCGCGTTCGTGTACGTCCTGGGCCGGAGGGAAAAGATCTATACGTGAGTGAAAAAAGCGCAAAAGTGAAAAAGCGAAAAGGGTCGACGCGACTTTTCCGCTTTTCCGCCTTTCCACTTTGTCACTCGGCCGCGATGCGAATCGTCTTCGCCAACAAATATTTCTGCTTGAAAGGCGGCGCCGAGCGCTATCTTTTCGAGCTGCGCGCGCTGCTCGAGCGCCATGGGCACGAGGTCGTCCCGTTCGCCATGCAGGACAAGCGGAACCTGGCCACGCCGTGGAAGAAGTATTTCGTCAGCGCGGTCGGGACGGACCAGGTCCGCCTGTCGCCGTCCGGACTGCGGACGGCCGGCAGGATGCTCTACTCGTTCGAGGCCCGCAAGAAATTCGGCCGCCTCCTCGACGCCGCCAAGCCGCGGCTCGTGCACGTCCACAACATCTACCACCAGATCTCCCCGTCGATCCTCCCCGAGGCAAAGAAGCGCGGCCTGCCCGTGGTCATGACCGCGCACGACTACAAGCTTATCGCCCCCAATTATTCCTTGTTCCACGACGGCGCCATCTGCGAGCGCACCAAGCCCGACCGTTTCTGGGAGGCCGTGAGCCACCGCTGCATCAAGGGGTCCATGATCGCGAGCGCGCTCTCGGCGTTCGAGATGACGCTGCATCGTCGCCTCGGGTTGTACCGCGACAACGTCGATCGCATCATCGCTCCGAGCCGTTTCGTCGAGGCGCTGCTCGTCGAGTACGGCGTCGCGGAGTCGAAGATCGTGCGCGTCCCGCATTTCATCGACGCGTCGGATTGGACGCCCGCGTATGACGGTTCGTACGCGCTGTACGTCGGCAGGCTCTCGGAAGAGAAGGGAGTCGACGTGCTCATCCGCGCG
>JAVHQX010000045.1:0-4188 GCA_036171355.1 Patescibacteria group bacterium
GTCCGGCCGTAGCTGGGACGGCCGGACGCGCCGGAACCCGGTGTCCCGAGCGCCGCCCTTGACACCTCCCGGAACGCTGCTACAATGCGGTTGCTTTGCGGACTTTCAAGCTCCGCGAGGTCGGAGCCTTCGGGCTTGCGATTTTTTTTCCTTCCCGGTACGCTACTGCCTGACTATGGCCGTCCGAAAACCGAGAAAGAAGAGAAAAGCGAAAGTGAAGGGTCAGGAACCCACCGTACAGTCGGCCGCACAGGCCATCTCGAAGGGGTTCATCGAAATGCATGGCGTGGTCGAGGAGTGCCTGCCTGCCGCGTCGTTCCGCATCCGGATCGACGGCGGACAGATTATCCTCGCGCACCTTTCGGGCAAGATGCGGATGAATCGCATCCGGCTTCTGCCCGGCGATGAGGTCAAAATCGAGATGACGCCGTACGATCTGACCAAAGGCAGGATCGTCTATCGGTACTGAAGCGCAACGAACTTGCGCGGGCAGCTGGACACACGCGGACGTCGCGTGTACGCTGCTTCCGCCTTAGAAGGCGGATATTTATATATATTCGGCAGCCCCTCCCGTCCGGGAAGGCTCCGGGAACGCAACACGACCATGAAAGTCCGCGCCTCCGTCAAGAAAATCTGCATGAACTGTAAGATCATCCGGCGGCACGGCCGGCTTCATGTCATTTGCAAGACCGCCAAGCATAAGCAGCGCCAGGGCTAAGAGCCGCGGCGACCTTTAACCTTTCCAGCTCTAAGCTCTCACCTCACGTATGGCACGCATCGCCGGCATCACGCTTCCGAACAAGCGCATCGAGATCGCCCTCACTTACATCTACGGCATCGGCCGCAGCACCGCGACCGACATCTTGAAGAAGGTGAAGATCGACAGGAACACCCGCGCGAACGAGCTGACGGGCCCCGAAGAGAAGCTCCTCCGCGACGAGATCGAGAAGAACCTGAAGGTCGAAGGCGAACTCCGCCGCGAGCAGCAGGCCAACATCAAGCGCCTGAAGGAGATCGGCAGCTACCGCGGTTCCCGCCACGCCAAGGGCCTCCCGGTCCGCGGCCAGCGCACCAAGACCAACTCCCGCACCGTCCGCGGCAACGTCCGCCGCACGATGGGCTCCGGCCGCACGAAGGTCGAGAAGAAGTAATCCACCCCGCGAAACCATCCTATGGCAGACGAACAGAGCAAACCGAACGCGGAGGCCGCCTCGACCGAGGCTGGCGCCAAGGGCAAGAAGCCCGCGGCCAAGGCCCGCAGCAAGAAGAAGAAAGCCGTGCGGAACGTGAGCATCGGCCGCGCGTACGTCCAGGCGACGTACAACAACACGATCGTCACCCTCACCGATCCGAACGGCAACGTGCTGGGCTGGTCCTCCGCGGGCGTCGTCGGGTTCAAGGGCCCGAAGAAGTCCACGCCGTACGCCGCGAGCGTCATCGTCAAGGACGTCTGCGACAAGGTGAAGGAGACGGGTCTCAAAGAGGTCCAGGTCTTCGTCTGCGGCGTCGGCTCCGGCCGCGAAGGCGCGGTCCGCGCGCTCCACGCGAACGGCCTGAACGTCACCTCCATCAAGGACATCACCCCGATCCCGCACAACGGCTGCCGTGCTCCTAAGCCGCGCCGCGTCTAGCGACTGACCTATGGGACGAAGACTTGAAGCGAAATGCAAGCAGTGCCGCCGCGAGGGAGAGAAGCTCTACCTCAAGGGGGACAAATGTTTCACCCCGAAGTGCCCCGTGACGCGCCGCGGCTACAAGCCCGGCCAGCACGGCCCGACTTCGCGCACCCGCCCGACCCCGTTCGGCATCCAGCTGCGCGAGAAGCAGAAGGCCAAGAACACCTACGGCCTGATGGAGACGCAGTTCCGCAACTATTTCGAAAAAGCCACCCGCAAGCTCGGCAACACCGGCAGCTTCCTCATGCAGATGCTCGAGATGCGGCTCGACAACGTCATCTACCGCCTCGGCTTCGCCAAGTCCCGCTCGCTGGCCCGCCAGCTCGCCGGCCACGGCCACATCCGGGTGAACGGCAAGAAGGTGACCATCCCTTCGTTCCAGACCAAGCCCGGCGACGTCGTCACCCTTTCCCCCCGCATCGCCAAGTCGAAGCTGTTCGCGGACGAAGCCGCCCGTCTCGAGAAGCACCAGGCCCCCTCGTGGCTTCACCTCGACGCCAAGGAGCTCACCGGCAAGGTGCTGTCCGCCCCGGAGGGCGAGGAGCTGAAGCAGAACTTCGATCCGAAGCTCATCGTCGAATTCTACTCGCGCTAAACGTCGTCCCTTAGGCCATTTATTTAAGGAGGAAATACTATGGAAGAGATCTTACTTCCGTCGAAAATCAAGCTCATCCCCGGCGAGGACGAGCGCAAGGCCACGCTCGTGGTCGAGCCGTGCTGGCACGGCTACGGGACGACCCTCGGCAACGCGCTTCGCCGCGTGATGCTGTCGTCGCTTCCGGGCGCCGCCGTCACCGCCGCGAAGATCAAGGGCGCGTCGCACGAGTTCACGGGCGTCTCGGGCGTCCAGGAGGACGTCCTCGAGCTCATGCTCAACCTGAAGTCCCTCCGCATGCGGCTGTTCACGGACGAACCGGTCCGCCTGGTCCTCAAGATCAAGGGCGAGAAGGAGGTCACCGCCGCCGACATCGAGGCGAACGCCGACGTCGAGATCGCCAACCCCGACCTCCACATCGCGACGCTCACGGACAAGAAGGCGGAGCTCGACATGGAGATCTTCGTCGGCCGCGGCCGCGGGTACGTCCCCGTGGAGGAGCGGGCGAAGGAGAAGCCGGAGCTCGGCATGATCGCCGTCGACGCCGTTTACTCGCCGGTGCGCGAGGTGGGCTGGCGCGTGGAGAACGTCCGCGTCGGCCAGATCACGAACTTCGACAAGCTGATCATGGCCATCGAGACCGACGGTACGATCACCCCGCAAGAAGCGCTCGACCAGTCCCTCAAGATCCTCCTCGACCACTTCAATCTGATGGCGAACCGCGGCGTGATCGCCGAGACCTCGGAAGAGGCCCCCGCCATGGCGGAAGCGGCCGTCGAAGCCCCGGTCATGGCCGAAGAGGCCCCCGCGCCGGAAGAGTCCGCCGAGGGCGAGGACAAGCCTAAGAAGAAGAAGGCCGCCAAGAAGGCCAAGAAGTAAGCGAAGTGTTCAGTTCTCAGGGTGCAGTTAACAGTCGACGACGACCTGTATCGGCACTGATAACTGACAACTGTTAACTGCATACTGCTACCGTATGAGACACCGAAACACTGGAAAAGTCCTGGACAGGAAGAAAGGCCCCCGCGAGGCCCTCATTCGGAACCTCGCGACGAGCCTCGTCCTGTACGAGAAGGTGAAGACGACGCGCGCCAAGGCTGCGGCCGTCCGTCCCATCGTCGAGCGGATGATCACCGTCGGCAAGACCGGCACGCTCGCCGGCCGTCGCAAGCTCTCTTCGTTCTTCTACAGCGAGAACGCTTCCAAGAAGATCATGGAGGAGCTCGGGCCCCGCTATAAGAACCGGCCGGGCGGGTACACCCGCACCACGAAGCTCGTCCGCCGCGAAGGCGACGGCGCCGAGATGGTCCAGATCGAGCTGGTCTAGCCATACCTTTATGCCGAAGAAGACCATCAACCGGAACCGCACGACCATCGACGCCACCGGCCAGAGCGTCGGCCGCCTCGCGACCAGGATCGCGACCCTGCTCCAGGGCAAGCACCTCGTGAGCTACGTCCCGAACGTGGACGCGGGCGATCTCATCGAGGTCAGGAACGCCGCCAAGGTGAAGATCACCGGCAACAAGCTCGAGGGCAAGTTCTTCTACGCCTACTCCGGATACCCGGGCGGCATGCGGAAGACCCAGCTCAAGACGGTCATGGCCAAGAATCCGGCCGAGGCCATCGAGCACGCCGTGTATTCGATGCTTCCTAAGAACCGCCAGCGGAAGGACCGCATGAAGCGGTTGAGGGTTCACAATGATTAACTGACACGCAATACCTTGATGCGTGTCATCCCGGGCAAGGTCCGCGCAGCGGGCCGCGACCCGGGAGCCACCGATACTCTATGACGCCGACCAAGAAACCCGCCGCGGACGCCGCGGAAGAACCGAAGAAGCCGGCTGCCAAGAAGCCCGCCGCCCACAAGGCCGTCGCGCCCAAGAAGGCCGCCGCGCCGAAGCATACCCCGGCCAAGGAGCC
>JAVHQX010000046.1:0-824 GCA_036171355.1 Patescibacteria group bacterium
ATGACTGCTTCCATCGCCGATTTCGAATCGGTCATCTCCCTTTCCGGCCTCAAGCTGGCCGGCAAGGACGAGCTCTGCAGGCGGCTGGCCGCGCACGGCTACCAGACGCTGCGTCTTTCGGATCCCATCCGGGCGGAGGCCGTCCGGCGCGGGTTCCCCGAGTACACGACCCAGCAGCTCATGGACATCGGCGACGAGGGCCGGCGCCAGGGCGGCGCGGGCCACTGGGCGTCGATGGCCTTGGAGCTCGCCAGGGAGCGCGGCATGCGCAAGCTGGTCATCAATGGGGTGCGCAACCCCGGCGAGGTCCAGTCGCTCCAGCGCGTCGCAGGACACCGCTGCACGCTCGTCGGCATCGTGGCCCCCGTCTCGGTGCGTTACGGCCGCGCCGCGGGCAGGGGGCAGGTGGAGGACAAGTACGACCTTCACCGTTTCCTCGAGATGGACGACCGCGACCGCGGCATCGGCCAGCCCGAGGACGGCCAGCAGGTCGACCGCTGCCTGGCGCTCGTGCCGTACATGAACGTCTACAACAACGACGGCACGCTCGAGGCCTACCACGCCTGGATCGACGCGCTCCGCGTCCGCCTCGAGGAGGCGGCGGCGCAGGCCATCGCCTGGCGCGGCGAGTTCGGCGGCGGCAACGGCTGCTGACACCACCCCTCCATCGCGAGGGGTTTTTTCTTTTCCATCTTTTTCCTTGCGGAAAAGGCGTCCTCCTTTCGCGAGGCCGGGCGGCGCCTCGCGCCGCCCCCGCGGGCAGAGCGCAAGTTTGCCCCAAAGTTGCGAAGGGGATCCCTCCACCCTCGCGTGGAGGCCACGCC
>JAVHQX010000046.1:834-4181 GCA_036171355.1 Patescibacteria group bacterium
GCCACGCCGGGCGTGCCGGCGGCGACCGTGTTCCTTGGTCGGCGGCTGCCGACCAGGTCGCCGGAGGCACGCCCGGCGTGGCCGGCTCGCACAGAATGCCCGCCCGCACGACACCCCCTCCTCTTTGCTTTTCGCCCCTTTTTCGCGTAGGCTGAGCCTTATCCTGACCGTATGATCATCCTCAAAACGCCTGAAGAAATCGAGAAAATCCGCGAGGGCGGGGCCATCCTTTCGAGGATCCTCACCGAGCTCGTGGACAACGTGAAGCCCGGGGTGACCACGGGCGAGCTTGACGCGCTCGCGGAGAAGCGGATGCGCGAGGCCGGCGGCGAGCCGTCGTTCAAGGGCTACCGCACCGATCCCGACGTCCGGCCGTTCGCGTCGACCGTCTGCACGTCCATCAACCACGAGGTCGTCCACGCGCCGGCCACGCCGTCTCGCGTCGTGAAGGAAGGCGACATCCTCAAGCTCGACATCGGCCTCCGCTACAAGGGCCTTTGCACCGACATGGCCGTGACCGTGCCCGTCGGCAAGGTCTCGGGCGAAGCGCTCGGACTCATCGAGGTCACCAAGGAATCCATGCTGGCCGGCATCGCCAAGGCCAGGCCGGGAGCCTGGGTGAGCGACATCGGCAAGACCGTCGACAAGATCGTGCGCAAGAACGGCTTCTCCACGGTGAAGGACCTCGTCGGCCACGGCGTCGGCCATCACGTCCACGAGGATCCGCGCATCCCGAACTATTTCGATCCAGAGCTCGACCCGGTGAAGATCGAACCCGGCATGGTGCTCGCCATCGAGCCGATGGTGAACGAGGGCGAGGACGAGGTCCGCATGAAACGCGACGGCTGGACGGTCGTCACCGAAGACGGCTCCCTCTCCGCGCATTACGAGGTCACGATCGCGATCACCGAGGACGGCATGGAAATCATGACCCCCGTTCCCGAAAACGCCTGAGCGTTTTCGGGAGGTTGAAAGGTCGAAAGGTTCCGGCCGATGCGTTCAACCTCTGAATCTTTCAACCTTTTAACCTCGAAGCGATGGTCATCCTCGGCGTCGACTACGGCAGGAAACGGATCGGCCTGGCCACGGGCGACTCGGGGTCGGGGTTCGTGTTTCCGTTGCGCGCCGTCGTCCGAACGGAGAAGACGGATCACATCCAGGCGGTCATCGACGCCGCCAAGGCCGAGAACGCCACGCATGTCGTCGTCGGCATGCCGAAGCGGATGACCGGCCAGGCCGGCGTTCCCGGCGAAATCGAGACGGAGGCGCGGGCGTTCGCCGAGGACCTCAAGAAGCGCTCCGGCCTGGCCATCGACGTCGAGGACGAACGCATGTCGACCGCGCTCGCCAAGCGGCTGTGCGAGGCCTCGGCGGAGCGGGGGGAGAAGGTCGACGAGGATTCCGTCGCCGCCTGCGTCATCCTCGAGTCCTACATCCTCCGCACCTTCCGCCGCGACGGGACGTCGTGGATGAACGAATAATCGGGGTTTTCAGTTATCAGTTGTCAGTTATCAGTCCCGGACGTCGGACCGTTAACTGAAAACTGAGAACTGATAACTTCCGTATGGCCACGTATCGCGACAAAGGCATCGTGCTCCGTACACGGACGCTCCGCGACGCGGATCGGCACTACGCCATCTTCACCGAACGCCACGGCAAGGTGCTCATCCTCGCCAAGGGTTCGCGCCGCGGCAAGAGCAAGATGGCGCCGCACCTCGGTTCGTTCGGCGTCGTCGACCTGATGATCGCCAAGGGCAGGATCATCGACCGGCTGGCCGGGGCCGACCTCGTCCGGCCGTTCCGCACCCTCATGGGTTCGCTCGAGAAGACCGCGCTCGCCCAGGGAGTCCTGCTGACGGTGGACGCCATGACCAAGCGCGAGCTGCCCGAGGAACGCGTCTTCGCGCTGCTCGCCGAGTGGTTCGCCGCGCTCGACGCGTGCGCCGCGCTTGAATCCGGCCGCCGCCACCTGCTCTTCGACGCCGCCGTGGCGCGCCTGATGGAGATCCTCGGTTTCGGCATCGACCTGCGCGCCTGCGTGCGCTGCCGGCGTCCGCTCGTCCCGGAGGGCAACGCCGTGAACGTCGTCCAGGGCGGCATCGAATGTGCGTTGTGCAAGGATCCCGCCGCCGCGTCCGTCTCCGCCGACGCCATCAAGGCACTCCGCTTCCTGCGCGCCGAACCGTTCGACGCCGTGCCGAACCTCCGGCTCGAAGGCCGCGTCCGCCGCGAGGTCGGCTTCATCACCGACTTGCTGCTCGTGACGCACCTCGAGGAACGGTTCAACGCGCTGCAGTACATGAAGGCGGTGGCGTGAGCGGCCGCCCGGCAGTTATCAGTTGTCAGTTACGCCGCCGTTCGTGCAGGGGCGGTACCGACAACCGATAACCGTCAACTGACAACTGTCGCGTCCGTCCCGATTGACCCCCCCCCAGGACTCCTTCTGTTACGGTCGGCACAGACGTACTGGCGCGTCCTTTTTGCCGCGGAGGCTCCTCAACAAGGAGTTCGGACGATGCGTAAACGCTGGTGGCTTCTGATCCTGTCCCTTGCCATGGCTGCAAGCGCGCTCGCCGCGCTCGTGTTCTCACTCGGTCTCGAGATCGTCGTCTCGGACGGTCACCGGCCCCGCAATCGTCGCATCGAGGAGGCCGAACAACGCCGCGTCGCCGCCCACGAGATCGGCCGCGCCGTCGTCGCCGTCTACCTCCTCGGTCCGTCCGAGGTCGAACGGGTCACCGTCTACGCGTCGGTCCGCCCGAGCGGCCTGTACGGGATGACCGAGACCCGCGATCACAACCGTCTCGACACCGCCGACGACATCATGTGCGAGGCGGCCGTGTTCATGGGAGGCCGCGCGTCCGACAAGCTCGTGAACGGCGTCCCGACCAACGGCGTCGGCAGCGACATCGGCCGCGTGAACGACATCATCTGGGACATGCATCTCGTGAGCGGCCTCGGCGGTTCGCTTCTCGTCCGCACCCGGCCGGAGGCCCCCGCCGCGGCCAGGACGCAGGTCGAGGAGGACATCAACGCCTCGAACGCCTGCGCGGAGGCCATCGTCTCCGCTAACTCCGAGACGGTCGTGCTGCTCGCGGGCGCGATCATGCGCCTGCGCGTCGAAGACGACGCCCGAGTCCTTTCCGGCGGCGGCTTCCGCGCGCTCCTGCGCGGCCATCCGCTCCGTCCGGTCCCCGACCGCGTCCGTGCGACGCTCATGACCGGCTGCCGTCAGTACACCCCCTGACGGGTCAGACCTCGACATCATGTCGGGGTCTTTTTTGTGCGTCGGGATGGGGGGGGGCGGCTTGCGTGCACACGCCGGGGCCCGCGGGGGGGGGGGGGGG
>JAVHQX010000047.1:0-4099 GCA_036171355.1 Patescibacteria group bacterium
AAGGACCGTCGTCGAGCGCGGCCGCATCGCACGCGGGCGAGGGCGGCGGCTCCCACGGCGGAGGAGGAGGAGGAGGCAAAGACGATGGCCAGTTCTTCAAGAAGGTCGCCGAGGAGTGGACCTACTGGGAGAAGCTCCTTGGAGGCTGGGCCAAAAAGGGTTGAAAACCGGAAACGCCGTCCGCGAGGACGGCGTTTTTCTTTTCCCGCGTCAGTTCACCTCGAGATCGTGCCCGATGATCGTATCGTAATCGCTGAACGTGAACGTCCCCGTGAAATCCTTCCCCGCGAGGAAGTGCGGCATCCAGAGGCGGTCGTCGGGCCAGGCTGCGTCGTACGGGAAGTCCGCGAAGGCGAACCACTGCGGGCGCATCTCTTCCGTCTCCGCGATCTCGCCGTCGTAGCCGTCCACCTCGAACACGCGCACCTCCATCGTCTTCCCCGCGTGCCGGTACTCGAACGTCAGCCTGCCCCGCGGACGAAGCGCACGGGCCTCGATGCCCGCCTCCTCCCGCAGCTCCCGCCGCGCGCCTTCCTCGACCGATTCGCCCGGCTCGAGTTTCCCGCCGAAGCCGTTCCATCGGCCTTCGCCGAATCCCCGCTTCTTCATGCCGAGCAGGATCCGCCCGTCGCGCACGACGAAGCAGAGCGTGAGGATCTTCCTGCCGGCCTGGGTTGACTGAGTCATGGAAATGGGTTACGTTCGTGAGCGCTCTTTCCTAGGCAAAGCGCCAAAGGAGGCCACCGTGGAACACGTCATTTTCGCCTTCGTCGGACCCAGCGGTTCCGGCAAATCGACGCTCATCGCGGAGATGCTCCGCCGCTTCCCCGACCGCCTCGCGGTCATCAAGTCGGTGACGACGCGTCCGAAGCGCTCGGCCGAGGACGACATGAACTACCGGTTCATCACCGTCGAGGAGGGCGACCAGCTCATGGATGTCGGGCGCCTGATCCAGGGCGTCCACTATGCTGGCAACTTCTACGGCAACGATCGCAGGGACGTCGATGACGTTTTCGCCGCCGGGAAGCACGGCATCACCGCGCTCGTCGAGGAGGGCGTCCGGAACTTCCGGCGCGCCGGCTACCGCATCGCGGCGATCGCCATCCGCCCCGTCGGGAACATCAATCCCCGCTTCGAGGAACGGAGGCTCCAGGACGCCAAGCGCGCCAGGGCGATCTTCCTTCCCGATATCGAGATCGAGAACCGCTTCGAAGCGGGCGGCCTCGAGCAGGCGGCCGAACGCGCGGCCGACTACATCAACGGCTATCTCGAGGGACTCGGACGCCGCCCGTAGGACGTCCGCACGCGGCCCCGCATCATGCGGGGCTTTTCTTTTTCAGACGATCGTATTGCCCATGATCTCATCCTCCATGTCGGCGTCCGCCGCGGCCTTGGTCGCGTGGATGCGGCCGTCGATATGGTTCGGCGGCGCGTACACGGTGTAGAGGACCAGATGGCCGGCGCCGACGTTCTTCACGTTGTGCCGCGTGCCGGGCGTGACTACGATCACCGACCCCGCGCCGACGGGCGTGCTCTGGCCGTCGAGGACCGCCACGCCCTCTCCGTCGAGCACGAAGAGCGTCTGCTCGACATGCGCATGGACCTCTTCCCCGATCTCGCCCCCGGTCGGGACGCGCATGGCGACGAGCTGGCTCTTCTTCCCGGTGAAGAGCACCTTCCTGAAATTAGGATTCTCACGCGTGAGCGTGACGATGTTGGCGACGTAGGACATAGGCGGGTCAGGCTTCGTCGAGGATGATGCGTTCTCTGAAGGCGCCCGCTCTTCGACCTTCTTGAGGCGGATGGCCTCAATCTCGTTGCCGTGGCACTTGAGATGGTCGGCGATGGCGTGAATGACCTCGAGGACGTCCGCCAGTTCCTCCTTAACCTCGGCCTCGGTGTCGGCCTTCACGAACTCCTCGACCTCCTCGTGCAGTTTTTCCTTAAGTTTAGCCCAATATTCCTTATCGTCCGCCTTTCGGCAGACTGGCCGGCCGCCCCTTAGCCTGATGATCTCGGGAATCCGATCACGGACCAACTTATTGTATTTTTTTGGCTTATCTTGGCCCATATTCTGGTTTAACCATTGACATCCCCTTAAGCATATGCTATCATGTACCCGTTGTGCAATCGTGCCTCGTGCAAAGGGGCCCTTAGAGGAAGGACGCACACGTCCGGAAGATCCGCAGGATAAAGTACTGAGTTACCGCCTGGCCAGGACCGTCACCCTTTGCACCAGCCCATCCCGACGCGCCATGCTGCGGTCGGCGGGCGAAGGAAAACCGAGAGTCATCGAAAGATAGGACGCACGTGTCCCGAAGCGACCACAGGATTCAGTCACACAGTCGACGCCTGTTACGGAATACTTCAGACCCTCAGAGATCAAACCGGCCTTACGGCCGGTTTTTTCGATCATTGATTTTTTGACCGCGCACCGTCTTGCCTGCATACTATTCGCGGTTCTTTCACCCGAAGGAGACTTACCAATGAGTCGCCGCACCAAAATCATCGCCGAATATGTGTGGATCGACGGCTGCCAGCCGACCCCGGGCCTTCGCTCCAAGGCGAAGGTCATCCCGGGACCGGTCCGAAGCCTCGCGGACATCCCCGAATGGGGTTTCGACGGATCGAGCACCCGCCAGGCGGAAGGACACAAGAGCGACTGCGCCCTCGTCCCCGTCGCCTTCGTGCCCGACCCGGTCCGCGGCGGCAAGCATGTCCTCGTCATGTGCGAGGTCATGAACGCCGACGGTTCGATTCATCCGAGCAATACCCGCGCGCGCCTGCGCGAGCTCGCCGCGCTCCACGCGAAACACGAACCGCTGTTCGGCATCGAGCAGGAGTACACGCTGCTCGTGCACGGACGCCCCGCCGGCTGGCCGAAGAAGGGCTTCCCCGCCCCGCAGGGACCCTACTACTGCGCCGTCGGCGCGGAGAACGTCGCCGCGCGGACGCTCGTGGAACGCCACCTCGACGCCTGCATGAAGGCCGGCATCGAGATCTGCGGCGTGAACGCCGAAGTGCTCCTCGGCCAGTGGGAGTACCAGATCGGCCCTGTCGGCGCGCTCGAGGTCTGCGACCAGCTCTGGCTGGCGCGCTGGCTGATGTGCCGCCTCGGCGAGGATCTCGGCATCGAGGTCTCCCTCGCGCCGAAACCCGTCGCGGGCGACTGGAACGGCACCGGCGCGCACACGAACTTCAGCACCAAGGCGATGCGCGCGAAGGGCGGCCTCAAGGCCATCGAGGCCGCGTGCAAGGAGCTCGGTCGCCGCCACGACGAGCACATCCGCGTCTACGGCGCGGACAACGACAAGCGGCTTACGGGCCTCCACGAGACCTGCGACATCAAGACGTTCCGCCACGGCGTGAGCGACCGCGGCGCGAGCATCCGCATCCCCCTCGCGACCGCGAAGCAGGGGCGCGGTTACCTCGAAGACCGGCGCCCTGCGGCGAACATGGACCCGTACCGGGTCTGCGCCGCGCTGCTCGAGACGGTTTGCGGTTGATCACCACGACGGCCTGACAAGGCCGTCTTTTTTATTCTTGCATCGGGCGTTCACGCGGTCCCCATTACTGAAACGCCGGCCCCGCCGGGCATGCCGACGGCGACCTGGCCGGCTTCGCCGTCCTCAAACGGTCGCCTTTCGGCACGCCCGGCGCTGCCTCCATGCGTGGCGAAACATCGGGTGTCCGAATTAATTGAGGAAGGAAATCCGGCCCTTGTCCCCAAACTTCCTGAAGCTTTCGACCAGGCCGGATTTCTCGTCGTTGCTTTCACTCGACTTCGATGAGGAGTCTCGCAGAAACCTAGCCTGAGCGTTCCGCGAGCCATCCGGAGGAATTGAGTCAGAGATCCCTTGAGACAGCCGACCCGACTGAGACCGAATTATACAAACATCTCTTGAAGCCGAATTTCTGGCGAGATATTTTACCTCGACTTCAACGGACGAAATTACGGGTCGCTTCCTATCTCCTCACCCTTACTCCCCTGTCTTCAAGCTCCGATACCGTAAGGCCTTTCTGCTTCACGAACTCCTCCGTCATCGGGGTCGGGATGACGTGGCGGAGATGCTCGGTCCTCCCCTTGTGGCGGATGGTG
>JAVHQX010000048.1:0-3979 GCA_036171355.1 Patescibacteria group bacterium
GTCCGCGCCGCCAGGCGCGTCGGCACGTACTCGATCTCCATCGAGCCGCACGACGACTGCTGCAGCCTGTTCGCGCCGCAGCATCCGGCGACAAGGGCGGACGCCGCGAGACTCGACGCCGAAGAGCGGAAATACGACGTCGCCGCGCTCGTCGAGGCCGCGCTCGCGAAGACCGAGGCCGTCGCCGTCGGGGCCGCCGACAAGGCGCCCGTGTTATACTCCTGAAGACCGAGCGTATGGGAACCCTGTTCGTCATCGCCACGCCCATCGGCAACCTCGATGACGTGACCTATCGCGCCATCGAGACCCTCAAGACGCTGGACGTCCTGTTCTGCGAGGACACGCGCGTCACCGTGCGGCTGCTGGAACGCTACGATCTGCGCGTGCCGATGGACTCGTACCGCGAGGAGGCGCACCGCGTGAAGCTCGGCCGCGTGCTCGCGCATCTCCGCGAAGGAAAGCGCGTCGGCCTCGTCTCGGACGCGGGCACGCCGGCGATCTCCGATCCCGGGTTCCGGCTCGTCCGCGACGTCCTCGCCGCGGAACCGTCGACGACGGTCGTGCCGATTCCCGGACCTTCCGCGGTCGTCTCGGCGCTGTCCGTCTCCGGCTTCCCGTCGGACGAATTCCTGTTCCTCGGTTTCCCCCCGCATAAGAAAGGAAGGCAGTCGGCCTTCGCGGAAGCCATGGACCAGCCCCGGACGGTCGTCCTCTACGAGTCGCCCCACCGCATCGACAAGGCCCTCGCGGCCATCGACGCGCTCGACCCCGCGAGGCCGCTGGCCGTCGGACGCGAGATCACCAAGATCCACGAGACCTTCTACCGCGGCACCGCGAAAGAAGTCGTCGCGCAGCTTGAGAAGACCAGCAGCCGAGGCGAATTCGTCATCGTCATATCCCCGAAACCCTGACGCGAACCTATGGACGAAAAGTTCTACCTCACGACTCCCATCTATTACGTGAACGACAAGCCGCACATCGGCCACCTGTATACGACGGTCGCGGCCGACGTCATCGCGCGCTATCACCGCCTCCGCGGCGATCGGACCCGTTTCGTCACGGGCACCGACGAGAACAGCCAGAAGAACGTCGAGGCGGCCCTGAAGAACGGGGAGACCGACATCCAGGCGTACCTGGACCGCATGAGCGCCAACTGGCGGGACACGTGGTCGGCCCTCGGCATCAGTTTCGACGATTTCATCCGCACCACCGAGGACCGCCACAAGAAGGGCGTCGAGAAATTCTGGAACGCCGTGTTCGCGAACGGCGACATCTATCAGGGCGAGTACGAAGGCCTGTACTGCACCGGCTGCGAAGCGTTCTACCGCGAGAACGACCTCGTCGAGGGCAGATGCCCCATCCACCGGAAGGCGGTCGCGAAGCTCAAAGAGAAGAACTGGTTTTTCCGCCTCAAGAAGTATCGCGACGCGCTGCTCGCGCACATCGACGCGCATCCGGAATTCATCCGCCCGGCATCCCGCCGCAACGAGGTGCGAAGCTACGTCGACAAGTTCATGGAGGACGTCAGCATCTCGCGCGAGACGGTGAGATGGGGGATTCCCGTGCCGAATGATCCGAAGAGCGTCATCTACGTCTGGTTCGACGCGCTGCTCAACTACATGACCGCCGTCGGCTACGGGACGGACGACGCCATGTTCGCCGAGTGGTGGCCCGCGGACGTCCATCTCGTCGGCAAGGACATCATCAAGTTCCACTGCGCGCTCTGGCCGGCCATGCTCATGTCGGCAAGGCTGCCGCTGCCGAAGAGCGTCTTCGCGCACGGCTACTTCACCGTGGACGGCGTGAAAATGTCGAAGTCGCTCGGCAACGCCATCGACCCGAAGGACCTCGCGGCGAAATACGGCATGGACGCCATCCGTTTCTTCCTGCTGCGCGAGATACCGTTCGGCGGCGACGGCGATTTCTCCGAGGAACGCCTCCGGCAACGCTATTCCGGCGAACTCGGCAACACGCTCGGCAACCTGATGCATCGGGTGCTGTCGATGACCGACAGGTATTTCGGCGGCCGCGTCCCCGTGAACGCGGGGGACGGCGCCGCGACCATCGCGGACGCCTGGCAGGCGTACGGCAAGGCCATGGACGACCTGGATTTCTTCGCGGCCGTCGAAGTCGTCATGGGCATCGCCAGGGCGATGAACGGGGAGATCGACAGCCAGAAGCCCTGGGAATTGGCGAAGACCGACATGGACCGGCTCGCCACGCTCATGTACCGGCACCTCGAACAGCTCCGCCACGTCGCCTGGATGCTCAAGCCGCTGATGCCCGAGACCGCGGAAAAAATGCTCGCGCAACTCGGCGTCGCCGAAAAGGATTCCGGCAAGACCTATGACCAGGCGAAGGGCTGGGGCGGAATGGCCGGAGGTGCTACAATAGCCAAAGGCCAGCCGCTTTTCCCCAGGTTAGAGGGAGAAAAGGCGTAAGACGTCCCGGCGTGATCGCGTCCCGGGCGCATGCATTATGAACGTCGTCGACATAAGCCTCCTCGTCGCGCTTGGCGGTTTCGTGCTCTACGGATTCTGGTTCGGCATCATCCACATGGTCGGCGCGCTCCTCGGCGTCGTCGTCGGCGCGGTCGCCGCGGGCCGCCTGTACGCTCCGGTCGCGCACTGGCTCCTGCCGTTCGTAGGCAGCAACGAGAACCTGGCGAAGATCCTCGGCTTCTTCATCGTCTTCGTCCTGGTCAACAAGCTCGTCGGATTGGCCTTCTGGATCATCGAGAAGATCTTCAAGTTCATCTCCATCATCCCGTTCCTCAAGACGTTCAACCGCCTCCTCGGCGCCGCCCTCGGCCTTCTCGAGGGCACGCTGGTGCTCGGCCTGGTGGTCTATTTCGCCTCGCGTTTCCCGGTAAGCGCCGAATTCCAGGCGTCGCTTGCCGCCTCGACCGTCGCGCACGCGCTGCTGCCGGTCGGTTCCATCCTCGCGCCGTTGCTCCCGCTGGCCGTCCGCGCGGCGCAGTCGTTCATGTAGAGGACCGAGATCGTCAGTTGTCAGTTTTCAGTCAGCGGCGACAAAGGAGCGCTGCGCACGGAAAACTGATGGCTGATAACTGAAACCGCACGCCGTCCTATGCCGTTCCCGCGTTACATCGACACCCATTGCCACCTCGACTCCGACATCTACGCGCGCGATCTCGACATCGTCGTGAAGCATGCGCTGGACGAGGGCGTGTGGATCGTCACGCTCGGCGGCGATTACGAATCGTCGAAACGCGCGGTCGAGATCGCCGAGCGGTACCCGGAAGGGGTCTATGCCGCGGTCGGCCTGCACCCCTCCAAGATCGGCGGCGACATCATGGCGGACGACAAGCTCCTTGACGTCGGGAAATTCGCGGAACTCGCGGCGCACCCAAAGGTCGTCGCGCTCGGCGAGACCGGCCTGGACTATCACGACCTCCCGAGGGACGCGCGGACCGACCCGAAGATGCATCTCGCCGAGCAGATCAAGGTCAATCAGAAGCAGGTCTTCGGCCGCTTCCTCGGCCTCTCGCGCGAACTGCGGCTCCCGATCCTCCTCCACTGCCGCGACGCGCACGACGACATGCTCGGCATGCTCGAAACCTGGGACAAGACCACGCGCGGCTTCGATTCGCGCGGCATCGTGCACTGTTTCACGGGCTCCTGGAAGGAGGCCCGCCGTTACTTCAACCTCGATTTCCTGGTCTCCGTCACCGGGATCATCACGCACGGTTCCTATCAGACCGAGGTGATCAAGAAATCGCCCGGCTCGCGGCTCGTGGTCGAAAGCGACTGCCCGTTCCTCACCTCGGTGCCGTGGAGCATCCGGCGCAACGAACCGTCCTACCTCCCCGCGATCGCCGACGCCATCGCGGCCATGCGCGGCGTCCCGCCCGCGCTCGTCGCGAAGGAATCGACGTCGAACGCGATGCGCGTATTCGCGAAGATACCCCGGTAAGGAAGTGCGAAAGTCATCAGTTCTCAGTTATCAGTTCGCCGCG
>JAVHQX010000049.1:0-3896 GCA_036171355.1 Patescibacteria group bacterium
CAACAACGGCTTCTACTCGTGGACCGTCCCGACCGTCGTCACGACGTCGCACGCTCGGCTCCATCTCGCCGGCGTGGACCAGGGACGCGTCGTCTCCCTCGACGTCTCCGACGCCGACTTTTCCATCGAGGGGACCGCGCCGCCGCAGACGCCTCCGGCCTCGACCGCCGAGCCGTACGACCCCGAGCTCGAGACCGCGCAGGCGGATTCGATCGACGCGAACCAGGCCCTCTCCGCGGCGAACGCCGTCCAGTCGCCCTGCATCGCGGGCCTCCGCATCAAGGGCAAGACGAGCACCGCCGTCTACTACTGCGGCGCGGACGGCAAGCGCCACGCCTTCCCCAACCAGCGCATCCATGATTCGTGGTTCAGCGGCTTCGCGGGCGTCGCCACCGTCACCGACGAGACGCTCGCCCAGATTCCGCTCGGCGCCAACGTGAAGTACCGCCCCGGCGTGCGCATGATCAAGATCACGAGCGACCCGAAGGTCTACGCCGTCGCCGCGGACGGCACGCTCCGCTGGGTGCAGGAAGAGGCTTCGGTCCTCAAGCTCTACGGCGCTGACTGGAACAAGAAGATCGACGACATCTCCGACGCGTTCTTCACGGACTACAAGCTCGGCGACCCGGTCCCTCTCCAGTAGCGGCCGCGACGATCCTCCCGCACGGGCGGATCTTTCGTTCCCGGCTTCCGGCCCGCCCCAGGCTCGTCTTTTCGCCGTTTTCGTGCCATAGTTTCCCTGCCGTTTTTTCCGCCGACGCAAGGAGCGGACTAAGGAGGCGCAATGCTCACCGCCATCATCACCATCGTCGGCCTCCTCGTGCTCGAGGTCGTCCAAAGCGTCGACAACGCCATCGTCAACGCGCACATGCTCAAGACGATGAGCGTGCGCGCGCGGAGATGGTTCCTCGTCTGGGGCATCCTGACGGCCGTGTTCCTCGTGCGCGGCGTGCTCCCGCTCCTCATCGTGTGGGTCACGGCGCCGGGAATCTCGCTCTGGCAGGCCGTCCTCGCCACCTTCGGCGGCGACCCGCTCGCGCGCGAGGCGATGGACAAGAGCGCGTATATCCTCCTCGTCGGCGGCGGGACGTTCCTCCTGCTCCTGTACTTCCACTGGCTGTTCCTCGAGAAGAAGGACCCCTACTTCGTCTTCGACCGCCTCGTGAAGGAACGGCACGGCGTCTGGTTCTTCGCGGTCGCTGCGGTCCTCCTCGTGTCCGTCCTCTGGGCGATGCGCGCCGCGCCGCTCGCGATGATCGCGGCCGCGACCGGCAACGCGGTGTTCTTCATCCTGTACGGATTCCGCCAGACGGCCGAGCAGGGGGAGCATGCCATCGAGTCGGCGCACGGCGACATCGCCAAGCTCCTCTTTCTCGAGGTCCTCGATTTTTCCTTCAGCATCGACGGCATCTTCGGCTCGTTCGCCTTCACGACGAACGTGCTGCTCATCCTCATCGGCAACGGCGCCGGCGCGCTCATCGTCCGCGACCTTACCATCCGCGGCATCGACAAGGTCGGCCAGTATCGTTGGATCAAGAACGGCGCGATGACGTCCGTCGGGGTGCTGGGCATCTTCATGATCTCGGAGGCCTTAGGCGTCCATCTGCCGCAATGGCTGCCGACCGCCACGACGCTCGGCATCGTCGGCCTGACCTTCTGGTCCTCGCACCGCCACCTGAAGGCCGCCGAACACGCGGCGCACGCGGCCGCGCAGGCTGCGCACGGTCCGCACGACATCCTCTGAATCCCTCGCCGTCGCGGCGGGGGATTTTTCTTTTGTCTCCGGGCCGTCCTCCTCCCGCCGCAACCTGTCCCTGAAGTGTCTGTCCCTGAAGTGCCAGGCACCGCGGTGCCTGGCACTGGGTGGATATCTTGCCGGGGGCTGCGGTTTATGGAATAATCTCCCCGTATGAAAAAAGCCCTATGGTTAGCCATTTTTTCGGTCTTCCTGGCGACGCCAGCCACTCTGCCGGCACGTGCCACGGTCATGGGCATCAATCCCGGAGACCTGATCAAGCTCGCCGACGACCACGATCCGGCGACGCTCACGGACAAGGTCGTCTATTATTACGACGTCGACTGGTACCGGCATCCGTTCCCGAACCAGAAGGTGTTTGAGAGCTGGTACCGCGATTTTTCCGGCGTGAAGGAGCTGTCCAAGGAGGACATGGCGGCGCTGCCGCTGTCGACGCCGATCACCTACCGCCCCGGCACGCGGCTCGTGAAGATCCCGTCCATCCCGAAGGTCTACGCCGTCGAACCCGGCGGCTCCCTCCGTTGGATCGAGACGGAGTCGGTGGCCAAGGCGCTGTACGGGAACGATTGGGCGAAACGGGTCGATGACGTCCCGGAAGCGTTCTTCTCCAACTATCACGAGGGCGCGCCGCTCACGACGCCGGTCTGGCCGACGGGGACGTACGTCCGCCGGCCGTCCGACACCGCGCTCTTCTCTATCGACGGCCTCATGAAGCGCTACGTACCGCCCATGGTGGCCGTGTCGCTCCGCGTGAGCGATGCCGACGTCATCGCCGCGCCGGACCTTTCGGATTACGACGATGCCGGCAGCGTCAACCTCGGCGACTGGAAGTACGTCGATTCTTCGCAGAAGTCCTACATTGACACGTTGCCGCGGCCGTCGTTCGGTTTCCCCGCGAACGCGTCGCCGCTCGTCGCCGGCCAGGCGCAGCCGCTCGCGGCGTTCCGCCTCACGAGCGGCATGCCGGTCATCATCCACCAGCTCTCGGCGACGATCGAAGGCCCCCTTTGGGACGGCTCGACGCCGTTGCTTTCCGATCTCCGCTTCGTGGACGTCAACGGCCAGGACCTGTTCGGGGTGAAGCAGCTCGAGTCGCAGGGGAGCGGCAAGGAGACGATCACGTTCTCGGGCGCGTACACCATGCCGACCGACACGATCAGCGTCATCGAACTCCGTGCCGCGACCTCGCCGTCGCTTCCGCACGGCGCGGCCTACAAGGTGACGATCGAACGCGACGGCGTGCGTCTCGCGGACGGCGGTAACGGCGACCCGTTCACGCAGTTCTACCCGAAGAAGGCGTTCCCGACGTTCACCGTCGCCACGAAGTGACGGGACGATGGTGAGACGGGCGCCGCGCCCGTCTTTTTGGTATGCTTGGGGCACTATGGCCTCCATGCGTCTTCGTTTCCTCGTCCCGCTCTTTTCTTTTTTCTTCGTCCTCTGCGCTTCCGCCCCCGCGTCCGCGGCGACCGGCCCGGGCGACCTCATCAAGCTCCAGGACGACGGCAACCTCGACACCGCTGCCGACAGCGCCGTGTATTACGCGGGGACGGACGGCAAGCGCTACGCCTTCCCCAACGCGCAGGCCTATTTCACGTGGTACGCCGATTTCAGCCGGGTGAAGATCGTCTCGGCGTCGGAGATGGCTTCGTACCAGCTCGGCGGCAACATCACCTACCGCCCGGGCACGCGCCTCGTGAAGATCACGAGCGACCCGCATGTCTACGCGGTCGAGCCGAGCGGCATGCTCCGCTGGGTCCAGACCGAAAGCGTCGCGACCGCGTTGTACGGCCCCGACTGGAACAAGCGCATCGACGACATCTCGGACGCGTTCTTCACCAATTACGCGATCGGCGAGCCGCTCGCGGCCGCGGTGTATCCCTCCGGCACGATCGTGAAACGGACGGCCGACGGCGCCGTCTTCCGCATCGAGGATCGCGCCAAGCGGAGGGTCGTCTCGGTGGACGTCTTTGACGCGTTGCGCATCCAAGACTCGTTCATGCTGTCGACGTCGTCCGACCTGGCCGACTACCCCGCGGTGCGGGCCTGGCTGGCGCGGGTCGAGGCCCTGCCGGGTTTCGTCGGCATGCACCGCTCGCCCCTGCCGGAGGCCGCGTAATGGACAACCTGGCGGTGTCAC
>JAVHQX010000050.1:0-3895 GCA_036171355.1 Patescibacteria group bacterium
TGCGGAGGTCGGAATCGATGTTGATCTTGCGGACGCCGTTCTTGATGGCGGCCGCGATCTGGTCGTCCGGGATGCCGACCGCGCCCGCGAGCCTGCCGCAGTCCTCAAGCGACTCGCAGTAGTTCTTCGTACGGGCCACCAGTTCGGGGGAGATTCCCGACGCGCCATGCAGGACGATCGGGGCCTTCACGGCCGCGTCGATCTTCTTCAGACGCGCGATGTCGAGGGTCGGCGTGGTCTTCGATTTGTACGCGCCGTGCGCGGTGCCGATGGAAATGGCAAGCGCGTCGCAGCCCGTCGCTTTCGCGAAGCGAGCCGCCTCCGCGGGATCAGTGAAGAAGGCCTCCTTCTCGGAGACGCTCACCAGGTCCTCGACGCCCTTGATCGCGCCGATTTCCGCTTCGACGGAGACGCCCTTCTTGCGCGCCCAGGCGACGACCTGCTTCGTCTTGGCGACGTTCTCGTCATACGGGAAGAGCGATCCGTCGAACATCACCGACGTGTAGCCGGAGCCGATGGCCCGCTTGATGACGTTGAGGTCCTTGCCATGGTCGAGGTGCATCACCACCGGTACCGGGGCCTTGGCGGCGACCTCGATCATGGCGACGAGGAAATCCATGCCGGCGTATTCGATGGCGCCCTCGCTCGTCTGCACGATGACGGGGGAGCGGAGATCCGCGGCAGTCTCGACGACGGCTTGGAGGATCTCGAGGTTGTTCACGTTGAACGCGCCGACGGCGTACCCGCCCTTATCGGCTTTCGCGAGCACGTGTTTGAGGGTGGTGAGCATAGTGGTCGGTCAGGCGGTCACATCGCGGACGGCTGGACGTCGGCGAACCGTTTAAGCATCTTATCCATTCCGTTGCGCGTGAGCAGGCCGGCCTGCGGGCCGATGGCGCCGAGCACGGAAGCGGCGTTGGCGGTGCCCCAGCGCATGGCTTCGCCGAGGGGCTTGCCGTAGTGGAGCGCCGACAGGAAGGCGGTGGCGTAGGAATCCCCGCATCCCGTGCGCTCGACGACGGGGACCTCGAAGATGCCGATTCTGAGCATCTGCTCGCCGTCGAAGGCGAAGGAGCCGAGCGGTCCGTCGGTGATGACCGCGGTGCCGCAGCCCATCGATTTGAGGCGCTTGAGCAGGACGGAGACGTCGCGCGACGAGTTGCCGACGATGCGTTCGGCTTCTTCCTTGTTGACGACGGTGATGGCGGACGCGGCGACGATCGGGTGGAGCGCCTGGATGCCCAGCTTGAGCTGGAACGTACCCGGCTGGAAGCAGAGTTTCGACCCCGCGCGCTTCACGTAGGAGAGCAGCGCCGGATGCATCCGTTCGCTCCCCTTGCCGAGCGAGGTGTAATAAATCCATTGCGCCGCAGGCATGTCCTTCGGAAAACGGTAATCGCGTTTCTCATGGAAGACGAGGATGGTCCGTTCGCCGCGGAAGTTGAGAACGGTGGAATAGTTCGTGCCGCGTTTCGCGTCGAATGACACGAGCCCGGTGTCGACGCCCTCTTCCCTCCAATGGTTGAGGATGCCATGGCCGATCTCGTCGTCGCCGAGGATGCCGAACATCGCGGCCGTCATGCCCAAGCGGGACGAACCGACGGCGTTATTGGAGCCGTTGCCGGCGCCCCGGATCTTCACGATGCTTTCGACCGGGATCTTGTCGGCGTAATCGAGGCAGAGCTTGCATTCCTCATCGTTGATGTCGCATTTCACGTCGGCGTCCTCCTCGTTCAGCTGGAGGAAGACATCCAGCGTCGCGTCGCCTGCGGAGATGATGTCCAACATAAGAGGTGATGAGGGTAAAAGGTCGAAAGGGTGCGTCTTCCGACTTTTAACCTTCTAGCCTTTTGACCTTTCGGCCTTCCGTGCGGCGGCACGCCGCACCGCTTCCTTGATGTGGGAGACGCCCATGCCGAAGTGCTCGATGAGCTGCATCGGTTCGCCGGACTCGCCGAACACGTTCGGTACGCCGACGAACTCCTGCGGCGTCGGGCGGGATTTAGCGAGGTATTCGGCGACGGCGCCGCCCAGTCCGCCAGTGATTTGGTGTTCTTCGACCGTGACGATCGCCCCGCAGTCGGTCGCGGCGGCGAGCACGGCGGCTTCGTCGAGCGGTTTGACGGTGGGGGAGTTGATGACACGGACGTCGAGACCTTCGGCAGCGAGGGCTTCGGCCGCCTTGAGCGCGTTATGGACGAGCGGGCCGCAGGCGATGATCGCCGCATCCTTCCCCTCGCGCAGGGTCAACGCCTTTCCGATCTCGAACGGCGTCTCCTCGGTCGTGAAGACGGGAGTTTTTTCGCGCGCGAACCGGATGTAACAGGGGCCGACCATCTTGGCCGCCGCGAGCGTGGCTTTCTTCGCCTCGACCGCGTCGCAGGGCGCGATTATCGTCATCCTGGGGATGGGCCGCATGATGGCGATGTCCTCGATGGCCTGGTGCGTCGCGCCGTCCGGGCCGACGGAGACGCCGGCATGGCTGCCGACGATCTTCACGTTCACGTCGTTCAGGCAGATGTTCGTGCGCACCTGTTCCCAGGCGCGGCCGGGGCAGAACATCGCGTAGGACGTGATGAACGGGATCTTTCCCGCCATGGCCAGGCCCGCCGCGCCGGCGGCGAGGAACTGCTCATGCACGCCGACCTGCACGAAGCGGTCGGGGAAAAGTTTCTTGAAGTCGAGGTTGCGGGTCGATTCCGTGAGGTCGGCGCAGACGACGACGACGCGGGGGTCGATCTTGGCGGCCTCCACGACGCCCAAGCCGTAACCGTCGCGCGTCGGCTTCATCGGGACGTCCGCCGCGAGGGCGTTGTCGGCGAGTTTGGCATTCTTGTTGAACATACGGTCAGCGGTGATCGGCGTTGAGCTTCTCCTCCTCCGCCCTGAGCTCGGCGAGCGCCTGCTCGGCCTCGCCCGGCTTGAACGGCTGGCTGTGCCAGAGGTAGTTGTTCTCCATGTACGAGACGCCCTTGCCCGGAATGGTGTGGGCGATGATGCAGATCGGTTTCTGCTCCGGCGCTTTTGCTTCTTCGAACGCGCGGACGACGTCGCGGACGTCGTTGCCGTTGCACTCGATGACGTGCCAGTTGAACGCCTCGTATTTGTCGCGCAGGGGATCGAGGGGCATGATGTTCTCCGTCTTGCCGTCGATCTGGATGTAGTTGCGGTCGATGATGCAGACGAGATTGTCAAGCCGGTACTTGCCTGCGAAGAGCATCGCCTCCCAGTGGAGGCCGGCCTCGTGTTCGCCGTCGGAGGTCATCGCGTAGGTCCGCCACTTCTTTCCGTCCATCTTCGCCGCGTACGCCAGGCCCGCCGCCTGCGCGAGGCCGGCGCCGAGCGGGCCGGAGGTAGTCTCCGCGCCAGGAAGCCGCGTCCGTTCGGGATGCCCCTGGAGCCGCGAGCCGAGTTTGCGGAGCGTCATGAGCTCGTCGACGGGGAAATATCCCGCCTCGGCCATCGCCGCGTAGCGGATGGGACAGGTGTGGCCGTTCGAGAGGATGAGCCGGTCGCGGTCCTCCCAGTCCGGGTTCTTCGGGTCGTGGCGCAGTTCGTGGAAGTACAGGACCGCGAAGATGTCGGCCATGCCGAGAGGGCCGCCCTGGTGGCCGCTTTTCGCGTTGGCGACGGACGTGATGACGTGCTGCCGGAGCTTGTTCGCCGTCAATTCGAGGCGTTTGACCTCGTCCTCGTGGAGATGGTTCATACGGGAGCGGTACGGGCGTGTAACGGCCGTATTTTACCATTTTTTCAAGCCCCGCGCCAGCCGGTCCGAAACGCAAAATCGGCCGCTTCCGGCCGATTTTCACCTTCACTCAATCGAATTTTTTGCCCTTGATGTGCTTGGCGAGTTCCTGCCGGAGCATCTCCAAGTGGCGCTTATCGGCATCCA
>JAVHQX010000051.1:0-3806 GCA_036171355.1 Patescibacteria group bacterium
GTCGAACCCTGCGGCGAGCCCGATGGGATTCGGGAACTCGATCCCCTCGATGCGCTGGCACAGGCGGCCGTCGGCGAACGCGAACGCCATGTACGTCATGAGCCGCGTCGCGTCATGCCTGCCGAGGAACTCGCCGAAGCGCGTCATGGAATCATGGACGTCTTCCGGGTCGCGCCGGAAGAACAACGGCTTGGCGACGTATCGGTAGATCGCGGCGCTCATCGCGGGAAACACGGACATACGAAAAATATCGATGTTTATCGATATTAGATGGTATGCCTGACGACCGGGCCCGTCAATAAGGCCGTTTTTGCGCTTTTTCCGGCCCCCTCAGACGCCGGAAAGCACCCGCAGACCCTGGCGGGCATAGTTCGCGAGCATGCGGGGCGAACGGATGTGCCGGAGGGTCTTGGCAACGTAGGACGGCCGCAGGTAGTACCGGCGGAGCGCGGCGATGCGGAGCTCGTGGAGGCGAGCGGTCGTGAGGTGATGCGTGCGCACCGGGGAGGTCATCACGTCGGTCCCCTGCAAGCTGCCGCGCTCGAACAACCCCTCCTTCGCGGCGACATCGTGGAATTCCGTGCCCAAGAACGGATACGCGGTATGGAACTCGACGAAATCGCTGTCGAGCTCGATGGCGAAGTCGATCGTCTCCTTCACCGTGCGCTCGTCGTCCCACGGGAAACCGATGATGAAGAAATTGTAAGTACGGATGCCGTGGCTGCGGATGCGCTTCGCCGCCGAGCGCGCCTCGTCGAGCGTGATGCCTTTCTTGATGCGTTTCAGGATGTCCGCGCTGCCCGATTCGATGCCAAGGCCGATCATCCAGCAGCCGGCGGCCTTCATCCTGGCGAGCATGGCGTCGTTCGCCGTGTCGGCGCGCGCGTTGCACACCCACGCGATCTTCAGGCCGCGCGCGATGATCAGGTCGCAGATCTCCATGACCCACTCGCGGTACCAGGTGAAGGTGTCGGCGCGGAAATAGAAGTTCCTGATGCCGAAGTCGCGGACGCAGGCCTCGGCCTCATCGACGATGCTCTTCGGGGAACGCATGCTTATGGGGCGGCCGGTGACGACCTTCACGAGGCAGAAGATGCAGTCCTTCGGGCAGCCGCGGCTCGCGAGGATGGTGGTCTGCGGTTCTCCCGTGTCGGGCCTGACGTAGCGGGAATTGTCGAGGAGGCTCCGGTCGGGCACGGGCAACCAGTCGAGGTCGCGGATCTGCGGCCGGTCGGGGTTCCTGACGATTTCGCCGCCGCGGCGCCAGGTGATGCCGGGGATGTCCGCGAACGGCACGCCGCCGGCGAAATCCAAGATCGCCTTCTCCGCTTCGTTCCTGATCGCGACGTCGAGGGCCGCGCAGGCCTCCATGGCCTCGCGGTCGGCGATGACGAAATGCGCGCCCTTCACGACGGTCAGCGCCGCGGGATTCGCGGCTTTCGCGTCCTCGATGCAGCGCAGGTCGTCGCGGAGCGTCGGCGTGGTCGCGCTCACGACGACGACGTCAGGCCGCAGTCGCGCGAGATCGGCGAGGTACGCTTCCCTTCCCGCCCCCTCGGCCGGATAGTCGCGCAGTACGCACTCGTAACCGCCGTCCCGGAGGATCGTGGCGTAATAGAGGAGGTCGATCGGCGCGCGCAGGGACGACGAAATCGCGTCCGCGGGGACCTGGCAGCGGTCATCCCGGATATACTTCCCCGTCGGCGGATTGCAGAGGAGTGCGCGTTCCATGGTCGGCGTGCGTGACGATGAGGACGTGGCGGAACGGATACCACCGGCGCGGGCGCCCGAGCGGCACGACCGTCGCGGCGATCCCCCGTTCCGAGAAAAAACGGCGCCACCCGTCCGCGGCGCGGAACGCGAGCGGCGTCGGCATGCCCCTATGATGGAAAAAATTGATGAATCTGTCGAACAGCGCGATGCCGAGGCCCGGCTCGACTTCGAACGCGAGGACGGTGCGGCCGACGCGGCGGGCCTCCGCGAGGAGCGCCGCCTGATCGGCAGCGTGATGCAGCGTGTCGTTCAGCATGACCAGGTCGAACGATCCCGGAGCGAACGGGAGCGTCCGGCCGTCCATGGGCACGAAACGGATCGGCTCCTTCCTGTAGTCGTCGATGTCGGTGCCCGTAAGGTCCAGCCCGAAACGCTCGGCCAGGATCTTCGACACGATGCCGTTGCCGCATCCGATGTCGAGCGTCCGGCTCCCCTTCTTTATATATGGCGCGTAGGCCTCGGCGATGAGGCTTCCCCTGATGCGCGTGGTCAGCATACGGTCAGCGTTCGTAGAGGAGCAGCACGACCTTCTGGAAACCCTCCGGCGCGCCAGCCGGGAATTCCTTGGCGGCAGAGAGGCTGAAGTGCGCGTCGAGCCAGCGGCGTTTGAAGCCGGAAGGATCCTGGAGCGAGGACCGCTGCGGCTCGTAGTCGACCGTCCAGACCCTTCTGCGGCCGGCGGTCAGCGTCTCGAGCGTCGACGTATCCGCGTCGGAGATGAGATCGTAGTCGACCCACCGGAAACGATCGTCGAGCGCGGTCACGTTCGCCCCCTGTTTGGGGAAGAACAGGGCGGTCTCGGTCTCGTCGGGCGGATACCGCCGGAAGAGCATGTCCGTGAAGTGGTCGACGAGCACGAGGTCGCCGGGTTCCGCCTGCGCGGCGACCGCCGCCGCGAAATCCTTTCCGTAATACTTGTAGGCTTCCGGCGCGGGCACGCGGTTCACGCCGAGCGCGACGACCGCGAGCGCGAGGGCCAGCGGCGCGGCGACCGCCCACGGCCGCTTCAGCCCCGCGATCGCGGCGGCGGCGAGGACTGCGGCGGGGATGACGAACTCGAGATAATAACGCGGCGCGAAGATGAAGCGTCCCGCCATGGCGAGAAGGATTCCGCCGAAGACGCAGCCCGCGAGCAGCCGGGCCCGCGGCTCCTTCCATGCGCGGACGGCCGCCCATGCGAGGCCCGCCGCGACGGCGATGCCCGCGGCGAACGATGCGACGCTCCCCGGAACCGTCGACGGGTAGAACGCTGCCGGACCGAAGGCCATCGAGGAAAAATACGTGAAGAAGGCAACCACGCCGCCGTGACCGAACCCGCGCACGAAAAACGAGGACGGCGCGCCCGGCACGGCGAAGAAGTCGCTCCAGCGCCGGTACAGCAGGATCTGCGGCAGGTAGCCGGCGGCGAGCGCCGCCGCGGCCCAGGCGAGCCGGCGGAGCTCGGCAGGTTTCCGGCGCGCGCGCGCGGTCGCGAAGGCCGCCTCGGGGATGAACAGCAGGAGGAAGGTGTAGCTCCCGTAGAAACCCGCGAGCGACGCGGCGGTCCAGGCCGCGAGATCGGCGGCCCGGCCGGTCCTCGCGTACCGCGCCAGAAACAGCAGCGAGAGCGCGGCCGCGCAGGCGAGCAGGCTGTAGACGCGGATCTCGGTCGCAAAGGCGGCATGCAGCGGATCAGCGGCGACGAGGACCGCGGCGACGATCCCCGCCCGCTCGCCGGCGCATTCCTTGGCGAGGAGGTAGGCGATCGGGATAGCGGCGACGCTCCACAGGAACGGGAACGCCGCGAGCGCCGTCGTGCCGCCGCCCGCGAACCGCATCCAGAAATGCAGCAGCGCGACGAACAAGGCGGGGGTGGTGTCGGCGCCCGCGAGCCGGACAGCCTCGAAGAATCCCCTGCCCGCGATGAAAATGGCGTACGCCTCGTCGTACCAGAGGAGCTTCGGCGAGGCCGCGCCCTGGACGATCGTCGCGAACATCGGCAGGCGCAGCAACGCGGCGGGGGCCGCGACGGCGGCGACGATCGCGGCTCCGCG
>JAVHQX010000052.1:0-3745 GCA_036171355.1 Patescibacteria group bacterium
CGCCGAAGGACGAGTATGTCCTCGCGGAGAAGATCGTCCTGACTGAGGCCGGTTTCCGGTTCGCCAATGGGGTCGGGGACGTCAATTTCCAGCCCCTCGCGGCCGGTTCGTCAGTCGGCCGTCACGGCCTGACGCCGCTCGTCGCCCCGGCGGACTGCCTCCTTGTCTTCCCGAAGCCGGAGCGGTTCAGGACGCTCGGCCAGTCGGTCGGCTACCTCGCGGTACCCGCCGCAATGGGCTGTACGGGCGCTTTCTCCGGAATTCCCCGGAATAAGCCCGGTCCGCGGTAAGAAACCGCCCCTCGGTCCGTCATAAGCATGTGCAATAACGTACTAACGTTTTCGCATGCGTATGCAGAAAAGACTGGTGCAGGTGACGGCGACCGCCGTGTTGTTCGCCACCATGGCCATGCCGGCGTTCGCCGGGAACGGCCACGAAAAAGGCAGGGGCTGGGGTTTCGGCGGCATCGGCGTCGGCCTCCGGCAGGGCATCAAGGTCGAAAAGCGGGCGGCCAAGGACCTGAAGAAGATGCTCCGCGACGTGCGCAAGGACGCCCGCAAGGACGATGACGGCGACGAGGACGAGGCCAAGAGCGCCTGCCTCACGCCCGCCGAGGAGACCTATGCCGCGGCAATCAAGGCCGCGGACGCGGCCCGCGAGACCGCGCTCGCTCCGGCCCGCGCGTCCTTCGCCGCGGCGATCAAAGCCGCGATGACCGCGCGCCTGAGCGCCCTGGCGTCGGCCCGCACGACCTTCCTCGCGAGCGACATGGGATCCGCCGCGCAGGCCGCGTTCATCGACGCCTACGTCAAGGCCGATGCCGACTGGCATGTCGCGCTTCGCGCCGCGCAGGACGCCTTCGCCGGCGCCCGCGCGACCGTCGAGGCGACCTGGACCGCGGCCAAGCTGAAGGCGACCGCCGACTTCAAGGCCGCGAAGATGCAGTGCGCGGATACGGCTCCCGCGCCGACGCCGTCCGGCGACACGACCGCCCCGTCGGCCGTGACGAACCTCTTGCTCTCGGGCGTGACGTCCTCGTCGATCTCGCTCGTCTGGACCGCTCCCGGCGACGATAACGCCACCGGGACCGCCGCCTCCTACGACGTCCGTTACTCGACCTCGCCGATCGTGACCGCAGCGGACTTCACGGTCGCCGCGCAGGCGACCGGAGAGCCCGCGCCGATGATCGCAGGCTCCGCCCAGTCGATGACCGTCTCCGGACTGACGACCGGCGCGACCTACTTCTTTGCCATCGAGGCGCAAGACGAGGCGGGGAACGTCTCCGCCCTCTCGAACGTGCCCAGCATGGCGACCCTGTAATCAAAAAGAGAATCCCGAAAACGAGACCGCCCGGACGACCGGGCGGTTTTGCGTCCGTGGCGCGTCCGGCCGCGATGTTTGCTATACTGCATCCGTATGATTACGAAACGGGGCATCCGCAATCTCATGGGCAAAAGGCCGAAGAAGTTCCTCTTCGTCGCCGACGAGGCGTTGAATGGCGATCTCGCCTGGCAGGTGGCGCAGGAAGGCCACCGCGTGAAGATGTACGTGCGCGACCGCGTCGACGCCGACGTGTTGACAATTTCGTCGATCGCGTCTCGTCCTGGAAGCCGTGGGCCAAATGGGCCGACATCATCGTGTTCGACGACGAGAATTTCGGGCACGAGGCCGACCGGCTGCGCAAGGCCGGCAAGGCCAAGACCTTCCTGCTGCAGAAGTACGTGAACGGGGTGGAGATCGCCGTCGGCGCGTTCTTCAACGGCAAGCGCTTCATCAACCCCATCAACGTCAACTTCGAGCACAAACGGATGTTCCCGAGCGATCTTGGTCCGTTCACCGGCGAGATGGGCACGCTCATGTACTGGTCGCCGCCCAACACGCTCTTCCGGCAGACGCTCGGCCGGATGCTGCCCGCGCTCAAGAAGTCCGGCTACGTCGGCTACATCGACATCAACTGCATGGTGAACGGCAACGGCATCTATCCGCTGGAGTTCACCTCGCGGTTCGGGTACCCGACGATCCAGATCCAGTCGGAGGGCATCAAGATGCCGGCGGGGACATGGCTTTACCTGCTCGCCAAGGGGGCGCATTTCGACCTCGACTGTAAGCGCGGGTTCCAGGTCGGCGTGGTCATCCTCTGCCCGCTGTATTTCGGATGGGCCGAACGCAGCAAGAAGCTCCAGAAGACTTACCGCAACCTGGCGATCACCTTCGTCGATCCCGAGGATCGGCGCGGCGTGCACCTCGGCGACGTGAAGCGCGGCAAGAACGGCATCTGGCGCATCGCGGGCATCTCGGGCCGGCTGCTCGTAGTCACCGGCCACGGGCAGACCGTGGCGGAGGCGCGGCAGGTCGTCTATCACCGCGTGCGCAACGTCCGCGTGCCGAACATGTTCTACCGGACGGACATCGGCATGGACTGGCAGCAGGACGGCGACAAGCTGCAGACGTGGGGTTACCTATTCTAAGCCGTTGCGTATCGTATGTTTTTCTCTCATCATCCGGACGAACGCCGGATCATCAAGACGGGCGTCACCAACGCCCTGCTCGCCGCGGCCTACGTCGCCGGCGTCGTCGCGCTGATGTCGATCATGCAGCGCGTCTCGGGCGATCGTCCGGACAGCAAGCTCGCGCCGTTCGCCTTCCTGATGCTCTTCGTGGTCTCGGCCGCGACTACCGGCGGCCTGGTGTTCGGGAAGCCGCTCATGTGGTATCTCGACGGCAAGAAGAGCGAGGCGGTGCGGCTCGCCGTCTGGACCATTGGCACGCTCGCGGCGCTGACCACGCTCCTGTTCTGTTATCTCGCAGTCGCGAACGTCTGAGGACGCCGCGCTCGCGCGTACGAAAAAACGCCCGGCCTGAAGGCCGGGCGTTCGCGTTCGGGAAAGGGCGTCAGCCGCGCGGCGGGAGCTTCGTCACGTAGATCGGGTTGGTCCACGCCTTGCGCGCGTCGGAGAGGCGCGTGACGCGGACGCGCACGTAAGACTCGGCGCCCGTCGCCGCGTAACGCGCCGACGTGGCGTACCTGGCCGTCGAGACGGCTGCGCCGCCGTTGGCGATGAATTCGACGTCGGACGGCGTCGGCACCGTCACGGCGACGATGCCATCCCTGGCCGTGACGGACGTGATGGCCGCGCCGGTGCTCGAGTAGAAGTTGCCGGCCTTGAGGTTCGCGATGATCTCCTCCTGCGACAGGGTGTCGGCGAACACGTTCACGGACGCGGTCATGCAGTAGCCCGCGCGGACGTCGTGGCAGTCGTCGACGGCCGTGAGGCCGATGTGTCTGCCGTGCGAGAGGAGGTAGTCGATCCGCGTCTCCGCGTTGCTGTTCCAGGCGTCGTTGCTGGCGTTCCAGACCTCGACCGCGTCCTCGTCGTGGACGGCGAGCAGCGCCTTGTCGGACCAGCAGGGATTCGCCGGATACTTGCCCGGCCAGTCGGGATGATTGATCTGCACGAATGAGCCCTCGCGGACCGCCTGGTCGATGACGTCCTGCGGCAGGCGCGCGCCGGGCGCGATGGTGGTCGCGCCGATGCGGTTCTCGTGCAGGCAAGTGTGGTCGTTCTCGACCCCCGGGATGAAGAGGATGCCCGGCACGCGCGGGTCCGGCGTGTTGAAATCATGGTCCGAGATGGCCGTGAAGTCGTAGCCGTGATCACGGTACGCCTCCATGACCTTGGCCGGCGGCTGTCGGCCGTCGGAATTGGTCGTGTGCGCGTGGAGCTGTCCCCGATAGACGTGCGCC
>JAVHQX010000053.1:0-3721 GCA_036171355.1 Patescibacteria group bacterium
GCGGGAGTCGCCGCCTTGTTCGTCGGTTCGTACTTCGGCATCTCGGAGCTGCAGAAGATCGGCGGGACGTTCTTCGTCCTGTACCTGCTTGAGAAGATCATCGAGATCCCCGCCAGGAGCGCGCGCGGCTACGCCGCGGTCGGCTTGGTCGCCTCGCTCGCCATCTTCGGATTCTGCATGTACGTGAAGCATGATCCGGAGACGCTGCGACCGTACGTCTTCATGTTCCGCTGACCGTCAAGGTCCGCCGACGAGGCGCGTCATCGGCGCGCCTTTTTTCGTAAAAGAAAAACCCCTCGCGATGGAGGGGTCGGCGGCGCTCCGCGCACCGTCAATCGCGGGTGAAAAAGAAAAACCGCCCCGCAGTAGTGCAGGGCGGCCGTGGGAATCTGGAGAGGGGTGAAGCGGCGCCGCTACGGGCAGGCGCCGGCGGTGTCGCCGTGCGCTTCGTGGGCGGGGACCGCCGGATTCCCGACGCAGATGTTGTGCCGGTTCCCGGGATTCCCGGGCGGGTAGTGGCAGACCAGCATCTTGCCGCTCCTGCACGTCCCATCGCGTCCGTCGTTGTCGTCGCCGTCGCACAGACACTGCCCGTCTTCGCAGACCTGCGAAGACGCGCAATCCGCGTTCGTCACGCAGCCGCCGGTCCCGCCGTCGGAGCCGCCGCCGGTCGTCGTGCAGACGCCGTCCTCGCATTCCTGCCCGTCGGGACAGTCCGCGTTCGATGCGCAGCCGCCCGTGCCGCCGTCGCCGGATCCGCCGTCGGGCGGAACGCAGGCGCCGTCGGAACCGCAGGTGCCCGGCGCACAGTCCGTGTCGCTGGTGCAACCGCCGCCGGGTTCGTGGCAGGTCCCGTCATCGCAGGTCTGTCCCGCAGGACAATCCGCGTTCGACAGGCATCCGCCGGACCCTCCGTCACCGGAGCCGCCCGTGCAGACGCCGCCGGAGCAGGTCTGGCCCGACGCGCAGTCCGCGTCGTTCGTACAGCCGCCAGTCCCGCCGTCGGAGCCGCCGTTCGTCGTGCAGGCGCCGTTGACGCAGATTTCCCCGGAGGGGCAGTCGGCATCGTTCTGGCATACGCCGGAACCTCCGCTGTCCCCCGTCGTGGAACCTCCGTCCCCGTCGGGATCGTCGTAGCCGGCGGGCGCCGAGCCGCAACCCGCGCAAGCGGACAGGGTTACGGCGCTCGTTGTGAGCATCACCAACATCGCGTTTCGTACGTTCATTGCTCGCCTCTCTTGTGAAGGACCGTGGGTCGAGTGGTGCACAACGCCTACCTTTATTTCGGCCTTTTGTCAAGGCGGGCTTGGCCGCGCCGGACATGCCGTCGAAAAATGCCGGAATAGCCCTGAAATTAGGGCTATTCCGGCCGAACGTCGGTCCCCGTCGAGCGCCGTCGCGGAGATGGAACGTCCCGTCGCGACCTGCTATGCTCGTGTCGTGGAATATTTATCTCGTGCGCTATGACCAAGGTATGCAAGGCGTGCGGCGTCACGCCGGCGCAGCCGGAGCGGCCGGTCCCTCCGAAGGCCGGCGGCATCGCGAAACCCGTTGAAGAACCAGAGAAGTGTCCGAACTGCGGCAAGCTCGGGACGATGGAAGAGGTCCCGGAGGTCCCGACCGGCGAGGAAGAGGAGGAATAGCCTCAGCGGAGTTCGTAAAAGATATCGTCGCAGTCGTACGCGTTGGGGCCGACGCCGTTCGGTCCGAACGACACGACCGCGGGGGCCTGTGCGCCGGTCGTCTGACTGGCGCAATTTTGGTACGGCACGTAGTCGGGATCGAAATAATAGTTGTGACCCCACGGGTCGCCGAAGCTGGTGGCATAAGGGCCCGCCCATCTCGTGATGTCGTCCGCCGTCCAGACGCAACCGTTCCCTTGGTCGCTCGGCGTCGGGGCGGACTGGATGCCCGCCTGCGCCGCGTTCAAGTACACCTCGGGATTCGAGACCGCTTCCACGGGGCAGCCGTTCGGCCATTTGCCGGTATCGGCCGAAAGCAGTTGGATCGCCGTCGCCATCTGCTTGACTTCGGCCTTCGCCGCGGCCTCCTTCGCCTTGGCTCGCGCGCTCGTGAAGGCTACCACTGACAGCGTCGAGAGGACGCCGATGATCGCGATGACGACGAGCAATTCCACCAAGGTGAAACCGTCACGCGCGGAAGTGCGTACGCCTTGTTTTCGGGGTCGCATAGTCCTTAGAAGTATACATTTTTCCCGCATACTTAAGAAGTCCGAAGATCATGCGGCGGGATTCGCGTTGTCGGTCGAGTTCCGCCGGGTCGCGTCGTGTTGACGAAGAGCCTATTTTGTGCGAAGATGCGCGGTCCTTCCTGGTGAAGGGCCACCCGTCGATCCCATCCGTACAAGGAGAAGTCCATGTTCGTTTCCAATCTCGATAACCGTCTTGTGAACGCGGTCCGCGCGCTCCATGAGTCGCCGTCGCAGCTCGTCATCGCGGCGACCGGCGTCGGGGCCGGCATCCAGAACATCCTGTGGTCCGTCCCAGGTTCGTCGGCCACCATCCTCGACGCGATCCTGCCGTACGACCACCTCGCGCTCTAGGACTTCATCGGCCGCAAGCCGAAGAAGTCGGTGTCCGAGGCGCTCTCGATGGCGTCCGCGGCCCACCGCCGCTCCTGCGAGCTCGTGCTCCGCAAGGGCGGCGACACCAGGAACGCGGTAGGCTTCGGCGTCACCGGCGCGGTCGAGACCGCGCGCGAACGCCGCGGCGCAGACGAGGTCTGCATCGCCGTGCGTTCGTCCGAAAGGATGGGCGTCGCGACGGTCAAGTTCGAGAATGGCGCGTTGAGCCGCATCGATCAGGGGTTCGTCGGCGATGTCGCGGCCGTCAACGCCGTGCTCGCGCTCGGCGGCCTCGGCCAGGCGCCCATTCCTCCGCACTCCGCGCTGTCCGGCGACGTACGGTCGGTCGACGCGGGGGGCCACCGCCTACAAGGTGTGTCTCCGGGACGTCCCGCCGCTCGCCGACGGCGTTCCCGTGTTCGAACGGCCGCTGTTCCAGCCGGATGGCGCCTGCGGCACGTATGCCGATCTCGACCCGGCGCGCCACGTCCTGTTCTGGGGTTCGTTCAACCCGCTCCACTTCGGCCATGAGCTGATGGCGGCGCAGGCGGAACGGATGACCGGCAAGGAAGTGGTGTTCGCCATCGCCGCGACGCATCCCGACAAGGGGACGCTCGCGCCGGAGGAGCTCATGCGCCGGGCGGAGCAGTTCCGCTGGCGCTGGCCCGTGCTCTTCGCGGAGCGGGTCGCGCTCTACGTCGAGAAGGCCAAGGCGTTCCCCGGCATCGGGATGCTCATCGGCGCGGACGTCGCGCTCGGCATCCTGAACCCCCGCTACTACGGGGGCGAACGGCAGTGCGCCGACGCGCTCGCCGATCTCGCGGGAATCGGATCGCGCTTCTACGTCGTCGGACGCGAGATCGAAGGGAAGTTCGTCACTCTCGACGGTCTGCCCATCCCGCAGCATCTCCGCGACCTCTTCATCCCCGTCTCCGGACGCTGGGACGTCAGGTCGAGGGATCTCCGGTAGCAGTGTCGCCGCACCGTTCGGCGCGGCGGTTTTTTGTTTCGAGAAGCGGGGGAAGCGCTCACGTCGTTTACGCTTCGGCTGTCGCGGGTATGCCGCCATCATAATCGAAAAGGGAGGTAATAGACATTCTTAGTTGGTGAATCCGCCGTTTTTCTTCTGTAGTTAGC
>JAVHQX010000054.1:0-3655 GCA_036171355.1 Patescibacteria group bacterium
GAGAGCGCCGTCGAGGAGGCCGCCGAGGACTTTGACGTTCTCATGGTCCTTCCGGAAAGTCTCGAGGACCTTCGCCGGAGCGACCGCGTCGCTGAAGCCGAACAGCATGGAAACGCTTCCGCCGAGGGCCTTCGGGTCGACCACCGTGATTCCCGCCTCCTTGAGCGCGATGCGCATGAGGGTCTTCTTGGCGGTGCTGACGCCGACGTCCTCTTTCTTGGCATTGCGGCGGAACGCGGACGCGTCGTTGACCTTGAGCGCGGAGAGGTCTGCGAAGACCACCGATTTCGCGTTCTTGAGGCCGTCGACGAATTCGCGCACCTCCGATTCCTTGCGTGACCGTGTCTTTGCCATAACGGTCCTTTCGGAAAGTGTGTAACCTGACTGTTTCCTCCGTATCGACCTTTTCCGACCGTAGTTCGGGGACGTGTCCTCCGAAGCCGCGGTCCATGATCCCCCTTCGCCGAGGCTTCGGGGGATTATCCTCTTCAATTCGGCGCGACAACGTCGCTGCCGAGGCGAAGGAGGATAAAAAAATCTGCGTTGAATTACCGCAGACAATGGGCGCCGAAGGCGCTCGGGGTTCGTACCTCGATGGGCTCCCCGCAGTTCTGCGAGGACTTAACCTTATTCAGGACCCATTGTCTTAGGCAATTCGGTTGTGCCCCCATCCTACGGGACCGGTCCTCCTTCGTCAAGTCCGCCCCGTGGGGATAAAAAACCCCGCGCGTCGGGACTTTTCCTTCCTACTTTTTGAGCGTGATCACCCGGATCAACGTCGATTTCTGGCCCCGGTCGTCCGCGACGCTGATCTCGACCGTCAGGCGGCCCTGCAGGCGGGAATCATTGGCGATCAGCGAGAACGAGACGGGTTGCTCGTAATCCTTGCCGATGAGCCCGTCGATCGGCAGATCGATGGTCTTATCGAGCTCCACAAGCCGCATGCGGTACGTCTTGAAATCGATGCCGTAGTCGTCCTTGAGCGTCAGGAAACCGCGCATTTCCTTGAGGGAAACCGCGCCCGCGGGCGTCCAGGTGAACTCGATACGAGGCGGCAGGTCCTCGGCGCGCGCCGTCAGCTTCCGCGTATCGGTCGTGATGATGAAGCCCATCACGACCAGGATGACGAGCCCCAGCGCGAGCGGTACCGCCGTGGAGGTAAGTCTGTCCTTGAGTGCCATATGTGATTTTCCTACCAATACGGCGGGCTTCCGTCAACGAATTTCAGCCGACCAGGGTCCCCTTGAACGTCTTGCCCTCGAGCATGCGGTCGAGATTGGGCAGATCGCGACCCTCCGCGATGACGACCGTCAGGCCGATGCGTTCGGCCTCCTTCGAGGCGACGGGATCGAACGGGCTGCTGAGGCCGGGATCCCAGCGGGTGCCGAAGCGCCTGCGGAAGTCCTTCCACGTGAGCGACGGCAGCGCCACGGCGTCCTTGTGGACGCGGGGGTCCTTGTCGTAGACATAAGCGATGTTCGAAAGGTTGATGAGCCGGGCGGCGTCGTAACGGCGTGCGAGCAGCACGGCGTCGTAGTCGGTCGAGCAGCCCGGGCGCCAGCCGGCGCCGATGACGACTGGCTTACGGGAAGACATGTCCTCATGCGGATCGGTGATGATGCGCGGATGCGCGAGGTCGCGGAACACCGTGCGCAGCAGGTGCGCGTTGAGGCGGGTGGCGTGGATGCCGAGCCAGTCGAGGTCGTCGCGCGTGATGCGGGTGACCTTGGCCGCGGCCTTCTGGTACTCGCGCGCGGTCGTCCCTCCCCCGCAGATGATCACGAAGCGGCGGCCCTTCTTCACGTGGCGGCGGATCAGGGCGCTGAATTTCCGGAGGAACCCGGCGTCGATGCCGGTCTTCGGCGCGATGAGCGATCCTCCGAGCGAGAGCACGACGGTCTCGTTTGCGCGGTGCATAGCGGCAGGTAAAAAATACCCCGGCTGACGCCGAGGGTCACGGCTTGCGGCCGCCGGACTTCGTATACTTGTTCTTGATCTGCTGGTCCCGCGTCTTGCGATGCGCTTCGAAACGGAACGTGCTGGGCGTGCGGTACCCCGCGTTCCCCTTCCGGCCGTGGCCGCTGGCGTGGTTCTTCATACGCTATTCGCGGCGCCCCAGTTCAAGGCGTCCGACGTTGTCCACATACCGCTTGGCCATCGCCCGCTTCTCGCCCGCGAGCGTGTCGGTCTCCCAGAGCAGGTCGATCGCGAGCAGGGCCACGGCGATCATCATGCCCGCGGCGAGCCGCGAGGCGGAGGTCTCGCCCATGGCGAGCATCGTCGTGACGACGTAGCCGAGCGTCATGAGCAGCACCACCGTCCAGCCGTAGGCGGACAGCCGGTTGTCCCACAGCTCCTTGATCTGCTGGCGGGCCTCCGCGACGGTCGCGGCGGTGCGCAGCAGGTCCTGGAAGAGCGCTTCCTCCTTCTTGGTCTCGAGGTCGGGAACGGTGTAGATGTGGTAGCTCAGCTTCCGGAACTCCGCGTTCAGACCGTCGTAAGAATCGAAATCCTTGCCCGCGAAGGACATGAGATACGCGTAGACGAAGCCGTGCATGTCCGTGAACCAGGTGCGGTACTTCGGGTTCGCGGCGGAAAGGTTCTTGGAGAGGTGGTAGATGCGGCGGATTTTGTTGAGTTCGAGGCGCACCGACTCGAAGAGCTTCTGGCGCCGGTCCGACGCCTGAGCCACGAGCAGGGCGAAGGTCATGGCCACGAAGACCGCCGTGGCGAGCTGCAGGCCGCCCGCGTAGGGGTCTCCCGTCACCGGAACGACGAGCGCGAAGGCAATCGAGCCCACCGTGAGGCCGATAAGGCGAAAAAGCGTGCCGCTGGTGACGGGAATCTTCATAACAGCCTTAAGTATACCACGAAAACGGGCCGCCGCCGAGGCCTTAAAGGAGCCGTTGCGGCTCGCCGTCCTCCTTGTCCAGTTCCCCGAATTTCGCCTTGATCTGGACGACCTTGTTCTCGACCTCCTTGAGCCGCTCCTTACAACCCTTGGCGAGGGCGAGTCCCCTCTCGAACTTCTTGAGACCTTCGTCGAGATCGACCTCTTCCTTCTCGAACCAGCCGATGATCTCCTCGAGTTCCTTGTAGGCCGCGCCGAAATCGAACGACTTGTCCTGTTTCGCTTTCGCCATAATGCGGGGGTTACGGTCGCGTTTCAGTCACCTTCGCGGCGAGCCTGCCGCGACGCAATTGTATATCGAGCGCGGCGCCGGCGTCCACCGACGCGGCGTCCTTCAGGAGGCCGCCGGGCCCGCGGACGATCGCGTACCCCCGTTCGAGCGGCCTGCGCGGGTCGAGGCTGCCGAGGAGGCGCGTCGACGCTTCGAGCCGGTCGCCCGTCCTCGACGCCCAAAACCTGACGATCGAGGACAGATGCGCGTCGAGCGAAGCGGCAGTCACACCCTTCTCGCGGACGTCGGCGGCGAACTTCGCGAAACGACCGGCGAAATCGCGGAGCATGTGGCGGAAGCCCTCGATACCGCGCCGCGCGTGCGTCTCGATCCGTGCGACCATGCCGTCGATCTCCGCGGCGCGTCCCGCAAGCGAGGAGCGCATCTCGACGTCCATCCGGCTGACCGCGCCGTCGACGAACGCCATGATCTCGCGGCGATCGGGAGCGACGAGCTCGGCGGCGTTCGTCGGC
>JAVHQX010000055.1:0-3653 GCA_036171355.1 Patescibacteria group bacterium
GGCGCGGCGGTCGGCGAGGCCGCGGAGGGCATCGGGAAGGCCGTCGGTCCCGCAGGCGCGGTGGTCGGCAAGGCGGTCTCCGAAGCCACGACGATGGGCACCGAGGGCGCGATCGCCGCGAAGAACCTCATAACGTCGGGCGGAAGCATGGCGTCGCGGAAAGAAGCGGCGAAGGCGTTCAAATCGCAGCTGGTCGACAAGGTCCTGTGGCCGGGCATGATGGTATTCCCGCTGAACCTGTTCGTCATCCTCCCGTTGCTCCAGATCTACTGGTTAGGCAGCCTGACGAAGAGCAGCTGGACGACGGAAATGCGGATGTGGGAGCACCTTGTCCTCCTGATAGCCTCGGCCGTCGAAATTTTCTTCGTCATAGCCTTCCTGGCCTTCCTCGGCGCCGTGGTTTGAATGCGGGACTACTCGGACTGCGGTCAAACCTACGTCAGCAATCTCATCGGCATCTAAACGCAACGCCATATGAACTTCAAAAAAATCCTCCTCTTCATCCTGTTCCTTGGCGTGACCGCGGGCATCGGCTATCTCCTGTACACGCTGTTCTTCGCGGCGCCGACGGCGGAGGTGCCGCCCGCGGCGAACGCCAACGTGCCCGGGGGCGCCGGACTGCCCTCGGCCGGCACGGGCGCTCCGGCGGTGAACGGCGCCCCGGGCGCGCCCGGCCTGCCGCCGACGACCGCGGTCTCCCCCGTCGCGGCCGGAGGCCTGACCGCGGTGACTCCCATCGCTCCGGTGCCGACCGAGGGCGCGACGCTCACGGCGTCCGGCCAGCTGAACTACTACAACCGGAACGACGAAAAATTCTACCGCATGAATCCCGATGGCACGGTGACCACGCTGTCCAACAAGACGTTCTTAAACGTCAGCAACGCCAAATTCGACCCCGCGGGCAACAAGGCCATCATCGAATATCCCGACGGCGCCAACATCATGTACGACTTCGCCACCGGCAACCAGGTGACGCTCCCGCCGCACTGGCAGAATTTCGACTTCAATCCCACGGGCTCGCAAATCGTCGCGAAGAGCGTCGGCGTCGACCCCGACGCCCGGTTCCTCGTGGTCTCCAACCCCGACGGTTCGCAGGCGCGGGCGGTCCAGGAGCTCGGCGAGAACCAGGATAAGGTGCAGGTCAACTGGTCGCCGAACAACGAAGTCATCGCCACGGCGACGACCGGCAGGAGCTTCGGCGTCGACCGCCAGGAGGTCTACCTTCTCGGCCAGTACGGCGAGAACTTCAAATCGATGATCGTCGAGGGTCTCGACTTCCGCCCGAAGTGGGTACCCGGAGGCGAGCAGATGATGTACAGCGTCGCCGGTTCGCTGTCGGACTGGAAACCGCAGCTCTGGGTGGTCGACGCGCAAGGAGACAATATCGGCAGGAACCGCAGGAGCCTCCCCGTGAACACCTGGGCCGACAAGTGCACCTTCCAGGACCCGGAGAACGTCTACTGCGCGGTGCCGGACGAGCTGCCCCGCGGCGCCGGTCTCCAGCCGGCCATTGCCGACCAGACGCCGGACACCATCTACAGGATCAACCTGACCACCGGCCTTCAGACCAAGGTCGCGGTGCCGGAAGGCGGGCACACCATCGGACAACTCATGCTTACGCCCGACCAAAAGAGCCTCTACTTCACGGATAAGGGCTCCGGCGTCATCAACAGGATCAGCCTTCAGTGACGGGAAGGCCGCGTTCGGCCGAGGATGGTGAAAAGGACGGGTTCGCCCCCATCCTTTTCGATTGCGGACCGTTTTCGGGGCTGGCGCCGGCAAACCCTCATCCCCGCCCGGTCGGACCGCCATCCGTGGTATCATGGAGGGACAACAATCATCCCCGTTCCGCTTATGCGCAATTCCAACCTCTTCCTGGGCCTCGCGATCCTCGCCGCGGCGCTCATCCTGATCATCTACGGCGTCGCCGCGCTCTCGCCCATCAACCCGAAACCGGCCGGCATCGCGGATACCGAACGAAGCCTGACGCCGCTCGACGCGCCGACCGTCACCTTCGGCAACCCGACCAAGGGGCCGAAGGACGCGAAAGCGGTGGTCTACGTCTTCGGCGACTACCAGTGCGCTCCTTGCGCGGAATTCGAAGCCGCGCTTCAGCAGATGCTCGCGGATTTTCCGAATGACGTCCGGCTCGTCTGGAAGGACATGCCGAACTCCGCGCAGCACCCCGAAGCCATCAATGCCGCCGTCGCCGCCCGCTGCGCGGACGAGCAGGGAGGTTTCTGGCAATATCACGACGTGCTGATGCAAAACCAGGGCTCGCTCGGCTCGAAGAACTACGTGCCGTTCGCGGCGCAGCTGGGGCTGGACCTGCAGACCTTCCAGAGCTGCTACGACGATAAACGCACGCAGCCGCTGGTACAACGGGATTACGACGAGGGCCAGCGCCTCAAGATCGACAGCACACCCTACATCTTCGTGAACAAGCGCCGCGTGACCGGCGCCATCAGCTACGAGCAATTGCGCGGATTCGTCGCGGCGGCCATCGCCGAAACGGCCGCTCCAGCGCCTCAAAATTAGCCGTTTTCTCCTCGGAAGCGGCTTGAAAACGTTGCAACCGGCCCAGCGTTGCTTTTTGGCTGCGGAGCTGCTATTCTTGGGGAAAATACGGGACGCGCCGGATACCGAGCGGTCCCGCGGAACTATGCCGAAAAGAACGGGTCTGACGATATTCCGCGTCCTCGTGCCATGCTGCCTCGCGCTCATGGCGACGGCTGCCCTGGCGACGCAGGTGGTGCCGGTCCTTTCGATTAACATCCCGACCATCCGGCTCACGGACATCGTCGTCAAGGACGTGGCGGGAACCGACCGGACCGTCGACATACCCTGGCTGGCGCAGTACGTGAGCGGCGTTTACAGCTACGCGATCGGCATCGCCGGAACGCTCGCCGGGGTGATGATGGCCGTCGGCGGCTTCCAATACCTGACCGCCGGCGGCGACGCCAATCGCGTGAAGGCCGCAAAACAGCGGATTACGGACGCGGTCATCGGCGCGGCCCTCGTACTCGGCGCGTACATGGTCCTCTCGACCATCAACCCGGAACTCGTCTCCAATCCCGCCCTTCGCATCAAGACGTTGATCGGCCACCGTTTCGAGATCGAGGGCAATCCCAGCGTGCCTCTCGGAGAGGGCGGCACCGGCGGCACCGGCGGGACCAGCCAGCCGGGAGACCCCGCGGTCGTCGACGGCATCCTCAAGGCCTCGCGGGAGGTCGGCGTCGACCCCTGCACGATGCTCACCATCTGCCAGCATGAGACGGGGCTCACCCTCCGCATCTGGAACGGCGCGCCGAGGAATCCCCTCGACAAAGCCTACGCCTTCGGGCCCTGCGGGATCGTCGCGGCCAACCTGGGGCCGGGCAAGCCGCTGAACAAGGCCGCCAGGGCCCGCTTCCCCGACTACCCGAAGGTCGACAAACCCCTCGCGGACGCCCTACGGGCGCGCGGGGAGTGGCTCATGACCAACGCCGAAGGCAGCGGGTTCATCGCCGCGAAGATCCTGAAGGGATGGAGCTCAAACGAGGTCCTGGCCATCGCCGATTACGGCGCTGGCGGCGGCTCGATCACGCGGTGGCAGAAGGCAAATAAGTGCACGCCGCAGTCGGTGCGCGTGCGCGACATGATCGGCGAGATCG
>JAVHQX010000056.1:0-3642 GCA_036171355.1 Patescibacteria group bacterium
GGCTCGCGTCCGGTCTGGCGGAGGTAGCGCAACGTCTCTTCGTCCACGGGGAAATACCCGACCGTAGCGCCGTATTCCGGCGCCATGTTCGCGATCGTCGCGCGGTCCGCGAGCGCGATGCCGGTCGCGCCGTCGCCGAAGAACTCGACGAATTTCCCGACCACGCCGTGCTTGCGCAGCCGCTCGGTGACGGCGAGGACGAGATCCGTGGCGGTCACGCCTTCGCGAAGGCGCCCGCGCAGCTCGACGCCGACGACGGCGGGCGTCGTCATGGCGATCGGCTGGCCCAGCATCGCGGCCTCCGCCTCGATGCCGCCGACGCCCCAGCCCAACACGCCCAGGCCGTTGATCATCGTCGTATGCGAATCGGTCCCCACGAGCGAATCGGGAAACGCGACGCGCTCGCCGCCGACGTCCCGCGTCTGCACGACCGGCGCGAGATGCTCGAGATTGACCTGGTGGACGATGCCCGTCCCCGGCGGCACCACGCGCAGGTTCTTGAACGCCTGCTGACCCCAGCGCAGGAACGCGTACCGTTCGCCGTTGCGCGCGAACTCGCGCCTGATGTTCTCCGCGAACGCGTCCGGAGTCCCGGATGCGTCCACCTGGACGGAATGGTCGATGACCAGGTCGACGGGGATGAGCGGATTGATGCGCGACGGATCGCCGCCGAGCGCTCCCACCGCGTCGCGCATCGCCGCGAGGTCCGCTATCGCGGGTACGCCGGTGAAGTCCTGCAGCAACACGCGCGCGGGCATGAACCCGAACTCCGCGCCGTCACCCGACGGATCGCGGGACGCGAGCGCGCGCACTTGTTCCTCCGTCACGAGACGCCCGTCGCAGGTCCTCACGAGGGCCTCGAGCAGGACGCGGACGGCGTACGGCAGCCGACCGATGCCCGGGTATCGCGCCTCCAAGGCGCGCAGATCGTAGTAGACGACCTGCCCGTCGGCCGTTTCGAGGACGTTTTTCACGCCGAAATGGTCATTCATGGTATGCTTCAGGTCAATGCGTGCAATGCATGCAGTATAGTAAGCGACCATCGTTATGTCACGGAGCAAGATCAACGTGAAGGAACCGATCGTCGAACTCGACGGCGACGAGATGACGCGCGTCATCTGGGCGCTCATCAAGGATCGCCTGATCCTTCCGCATCTCGACGTCACGCTCGACTATTACGACCTCGGCATCACGCACCGCGACGAGACCGGCGACCGCGTGACGACGGAAGCGGCGGAAGCGATCAAGGCCAAGGGTGTCGGCGTCAAATGCGCCACCATCACGCCGAACGCCGATCGCGTGAAAGAGTATTCGCTGAAGGCCGAGTGGCCCAGCCCCAACGCGACCATCCGCGGCATCCTCGACGGCACGGTCTTCCGCAAGCCGATCATGGTCAAAAGCATCCCGCCCATGGTCCGGGCGTGGAAGAAACCGATCGTCATCGGGCGCCACGCCTATGGCGACGTGTATAAGAACGTCGAATTCGCCTCGTGGGGCGCGGGAACGGCCGAACTCGTCTTCAAGGGCGCGAACGGCCTGGAGGACCGCAGGAAGATCGCGACGCTCAAGGGCCCCGGCGTCTTCCAGGCGATCCATAACACCGACGCGTCCATCCGGTCGTTCGCGAAGGCCTGCGTCGCCTACGCGCTCTCGGAAAAGACGGACATCTGGTTCGGCGCGAAAGACACCATCTCCAAGACGTACCACGCGCGGTTCCGCGCGATCTTCGCCGAGGAGGTCGCGGCGCGGCAAAAAGACCTCGAAGCCGCCGGTGTCGCGTACTCCTACGGGCTCATCGACGACATCGTCGCCCGCGTCATGCGGCACGAAGGCGGGATCCTGTGGGCGTGCATGAACTACGACGGCGACGTCATGTCCGACATGCTCGCCGCCGGCTTCGGAAGCCTTGGTCTCATGACGTCGGTGCTCGTGAGCCCTACGGGGGCGTTCGAATACGAGGCTGCGCACGGCACCGTGCAGCGCCACTACTACAAGCATCTCAAGGGAGAACCGACGTCCACGAATTCCGTCGCGAGCATCTTCGCCTGGACGGGCGCGCTCGCGAAACGCGGCGAGCTCGACGGCACGCCGGACGTCGTCGCGTTCGCCAAGGCGATCGAATCCGCGGCGATCGGCTGCATCGACGACGGCATCATGACCAAGGACCTCGTCGCGCTCACCGAACTCGAGGTCAGGGAGCCCGCGACGACCGAGGCGTTCATCAACGCCGTGGCGAAACGGCTGGCGGCGTCGCTGGAAAAATCCGCGTAAACTGAAGACTGGACCGACGAACGTCGGGCCGGTCAAAGCGCTACCGGTTGTGGTAGCATCGGCGGGAGAACCGCATGTGGTCACCGGTGCCGGTGCTGTAAACCTCGCAGTAGCCGCCAGGATAGGACTCGGAATGGTGGTAGGCGGGCATGTCGCCGCGTCGCGTGTAGGTGGTCCGACCCTTGTAGGAGTGCGTGGTCCCGAACGGGGTCCTGATGGTGGTGGCGCAGCCGGCGAGGCTGGAAAGGGCGATGAGGGCGAAGAGAATGAACGAACGGCTCAGGTTTTGCATCTACTCCTCCGTTGGTTGATGATAAAAATACTATAGCACAAAATGACGAAAAAGTCAAGCCTCGGATGGGGCTTTTTTATGCTAATTTAAGCAAAAAAATAGGCATCCCGCTCAACGACGGAAACGCCGCTTAATCATGCTGAAATCACGCCCTCCGGACCACCGCTTGCGGTCTTGAACATTCCTGCTATAGTCAATCGGTTAGCGGGGACGGCTTTGTTCCCGTGCTCTTTTCCACGAAACGGAGAGATATCATGAGGAAAATCGCCATGCTCGCGCTCGGCGCCACGCTGCTGTTCGGCTGCGCCAACAGTCCTCCTCCCGCTCCGGAGGTCCCTCCCGCCCATCAGGCGGTTGCTCCTCCTCCCGCTCCGGAGGTCCCTCCCGCCCATCAGGCGGTTGCTCCTCCTCCCGCGCCCCCCGCCGCTGCCGCCTCGGCCTCCTCGGCCGCCACGCGGCTGACCCTGCGGATGGCTCCCCGCCCCGGCTGGGTCCAGCTCCCCTCCTCGGTCGTCCCCGACGGCGTCGACGGCGTCATGATGAATCCGTCCGCGCACGCGATGCTCATGGCCATGATCGACGCGCCCGCGACCGATACGACGAGCGCCACGGCGACCGTGATCCGCACCCAGCTCGCGACCGGCGACAACGCCTGGACGTGCACGCCCGTGAGGGTGACGTCCGACGGGCTCAGTGCGAGCTTCACGCTCTCGCGGGCCGACCTCCGCGGCAAGGTGACGGTACGGCATTTCCACGTCGAACCCGGCATCAACGTCGTTTTCCTCGGGCAGTGGCCCGCCGCGAGCGCCGCAGCCGCGCGCGCCGACTACGACGCGATGGTCTCCTCCGCCACGCGGGCAGCCGCTCCGGCCGCCCCACCGACGGCCGCCGTCGCGGTGCGATCGCGCGTCCCGGCGTCCCCGGTGGCGGTGCCGGGCAGCACCGGCTGCTCGAGCGTGTCGGCGTCGGCGGCATGCGCGTCAGCTGGGGCGCTCGCCGGCGGGGTGCGCACGACCGGGCGCCCGACGACCTGGCGCGAGGGCCACGGCGCGACCTGGCGGGCGAAGTCACCGGGGCTG
>JAVHQX010000057.1:0-3635 GCA_036171355.1 Patescibacteria group bacterium
CCGCACCGATGACGGCGCCTCCGCCGCGTGGGTCGTCCCGTCGTTCGCGCTGGTCGCGGGCGCGCTCGCGGCGCTGTTCCACGCGCGCCGGTACCGGGCGCTGCTGCTCGGCGTCCTCTTCGGCCTGGCGAACGGCGTCGTGGCCTCGTTCGAGCTCCTCGGACAGCCGGTTGAGGACGTGTTCTTCGTGGTCGCCTCGACCATGGCCTTCTTCATGATCCTTTGCCTGGTCATAGGGGCGTTCGTCGAGTTCGTGTGCTTCCTCCATCACGTGGCGCACGGCCGGGACCCTCGCCGCTACGGCGGGCCGCCTTCGAAGGGTTAGGACTGGCATTTTCGCGGGACGCATGAAAGAATGACGTTCATGAAAAAATACGACCACAAGGAGATCGAACGGAAGTGGCAGGATCGTTGGGAGAAGGACGGCGTCTTCAGGACGGAAGACGATCCGGCGAAGCCCAAGTATTACGCCCTCGACATGTTCCCGTACCCCTCGGGCGCGGGTTTGCACGTGGGCCATCCCGTCGGCTACATCGGCTCGGACATCATCGCCCGCAAGCGGCGCATGGAAGGGAAGAACGTCCTCCATCCGATGGGCTGGGACGCGTTCGGCCTGCCCGCCGAGAATTACGCCATCAAGAGCGGCGTGCATCCTCGCGAGAGCACCTGGAAGAACATCGACAACTACCGCCGGCAGCTCCGCATGCTCGGCTTCTCGTATGACTGGTCGCGCGAGGTGAACACCGCGGATCCTTCCTATTATCGCTGGACCCAGTGGCTTTTCCTGTTCCTCTACAAGCGCGGCCTCGCCTATAAGAGGAAGGCCCCGGTGAACTGGTGCAACTCCTGCCAGACCGTGCTCGCGAACGAGCAGGTCGTGGACGGCATCTGCGAACGCTGCAAGAACCCGGTGGTGCAGAAGGACCTCGAGCAGTGGTTCTTCCGCGTGACCGATTACGCCGACCGCCTGCTCGAAGGACTCGGCCGGATCGAGTGGCCGGAGAAGATCAAGACGATGCAGGAGAACTGGATCGGCCGGAGCGAGGGGACGGAGATCACGTTCCGCGGGTCCGCCGTCGGGCTCGCCGAACGGGGCGCGGGCCTCGGGGCCGCGACGGAGAAGGACTTCGAGATCACCGTGTTCACGACGCGGCCGGACACGCTCTTCGGCGTCTCGTACGTGGTGCTCGCGCCGGAGCATCCGCTCGTGCAGGCGCTCGTCACGGACGCGCAGCGCGCGGCGGTCGAGGCCTGCGTGAAGGCGTCGCAGGCGAAATCCGAACTCGCGCGGACCGGCCTCGAACAGGAGAAGACCGGCGTGCCGCTCGGCGTCTCCGTCCGCCATCCGTTCACGGGCGACCCCGTCCCGGTCCTGATCGCCGATTACGTCCTCGCCAATTACGGTACCGGCGCCGTCATGGGCGTGCCCGCGCACGACGACCGAGATTTCGCGTTCGCGAAGAAATACGGCCTCCCCGTCACCTACGTCATCGCGCCGCCGCACGACGTCTCCGAGGCGCGCCGCGCCGAAGGGAACGAGAAGGCCTACGTGGACAAGGGCTTCCTCGTGAACTCCCGCGAGTTCGACGGCCTCACCTCCGACAGCGCCAAGGGGAAGATCACCGACGCACTCGCTGCCATGGGGCAGGGGACCCGCCGCGTGCAGTACCATCTCCGCGACTGGCTCATCTCGCGGCAGCGCTATTGGGGCGCGCCCATCCCGATCATCTATTGCGACGCCTGCGGCGAGGTGCCGGTCCCCGAGGAACAGCTGCCCGTGCTCCTTCCCGACGACGTCGATTTCCGCCCGACCGGCGAATCGCCGCTCGTCCGTTCCAAGACCTTCCATGACGTGAAATGCCCCCGTTGCGGCGCCAGGGCCCGACGCGAGTCGGACACGATGGATACCTTCGTCGATTCGAGCTGGTACTTCCTCCGCTATCCTTCCCCGCACGACGGCGAGCGGCCGTTCTCATCGCACGCCGTGAACTACTGGTGCCCGGTCGACCTCTACGTCGGCGGCGCCGAGCACGCCGTGCTCCACCTCCTGTACGCGCGGTTCTTCACCAAGGTCCTGTTCGACCACGGCATGGTGCCGTTCGACGAGCCGTTCTCCACGCTGCGCAACCAGGGGCTCATCATGGGCGAGAACGGCGTGAAGATGTCCAAGTCGCTCGGCAACGTCATCAATCCCGACGACGTCGTGGATGAGCTCGGCGCGGACACGCTGCGCATGTACGAGATGTTCATGGGCGATTTTGAGGCGTCCAAGCCCTGGGACACCAAGGGCATCCTCGGCGTCCGCCGCTTCCTCGACCGCGTCTGGGTCTCCGTCCACGATCTCGTCCACCAGAAGCGCGACGCGGTCTCTCCCGAGCTCGCCCGCGCGCTGCATAAGACCGTGAAGAAGGTGTCCGAGGACGTCGAAGCCTTCAAATTCAACACCGCCATCTCCGCGCTCATGATCCTCATGAACGACTGGGGGAACGAGGGCGGCGACAAGGCGTTCGCCGGCACGCTCGTCCGCCTGATATCGCCGTTCGCGCCGCATCTCGCCGAAGAGCTCTGGGCGCTCCTCGGCAACGAGGGCAGCGTCGCGCTCGCCCCGTGGCCCGCGTACGATCCCGCGCTCGTGAAGGACGATACCGTCGCCGTCGTGATCCAGGTGAACGGCAAGCTCCGCGACCGGCTCGACGTGGCCGCCGGCTTGGCCGAAGAGGACCTCAAGGCCAAGGCCCTCGCCAGCCCCAAGGTGACCCCGCTCCTCGAAGGCAAGCGCATACTCAAGACCGTCGTCGTTCGCGACAAACTGGTCAATATCGTGGTAGCCTGACCCTATGGGACAGCGATCCGATACGCTGATGCGCGCTGACGACGGCGCGTCCATCGATTGGGGTGCCATGCTCGGGACCGGCTTTGCCGACGTCCCGGAGCATTTCGTCTCCGTCTACCGCGAATGCTCGCTCGACGAGCTTGTGCGCATCGTGCGCGAGGGTTTGTCGGTCCCTCCCGCGGAGACCAGGCATCCCGACATGCGGGCCGAGATGGAGCTTCTCGACCGCTACCGGCCGCAACGGCTCATCGACCGCGGCGTCAGCCGCATCGGCGCCGTCTACGCCGTGCCGACGTCCGATACCCCGAAGTTCCCGTTCCGCCGCGAGCGCTACGTCCTCGAGATCAAGGTCGATCCGAAAGAAGCCTTCGTGGGCGACATGGATTTCATCACCTGCCTCATCCCGTTCATCGGCGCGAACCAGATGGGGCTCGAGCGGTACCGCGGCGCGTTCAAGAAGTACTGGGAGAGCGTCATCACGCTCGGCGAGTTCTGCGACAACTACAAGCTGATCGACACCGGCGACGGTCCGCAGTGGGCCGCGAAGGCCAAGGCGCCGAAGCGCCTGCCCAGGACGTACTTCGCGCCGGAGATCATGGTCATGACCCGATCATCAGCCCGCGGCACGTCCGCGTGGTGCGCCGCGAGATCACCAACGACGACGGCCGCGACTACGAGTATCCGGTCGAGCCGGGGATGACGTGGGAAGACGAGCGGTAGCCGCGGCGGCGGACGCCTCGGGCACGCTCGCCGCTCCTGCGGCGGCTCGGCGGCTTCCTCGTGCTCGTCGTGCGCAAGCCGG
>JAVHQX010000058.1:0-3626 GCA_036171355.1 Patescibacteria group bacterium
GTCGAAGGGCACCTGCAAGAAGTGCTACGGCTACGACCTCGCGTACAACAAGCCCGTCGAGATGGGCGTCGCGGTCGGCATCATGGCCGCGCAGTCGATCGGCGAACCTGGCACGCAGCTCACCATGCGCACCTTCCACACGGGCGGCGTGGCCGGCTCCGACATCACCCAGGGTCTCCCGCGCGTCGAGGAACTCTTCGAGGCCCGGCCGCCGAAGCGCAAGGCGTTCATGAGCGACGTGTCCGGCCGCGTCACGGTCGAGGAGATCGAGCGCCGCATGATCGAAGGGCCGGACGGCCAGAAGGTCCTCGCCCCGTTCGTCGGCCATAAGATCGTGAGGGTCGCCTACGTCGAACAGGACGGCGAATCCTACAAGCACGGCTCGAATGACGAAGTGAAGGTCAAGGACGGCAAGAAGGTCACGGAAGGGGAGGTCGTCATCGTGAAGGCCAACGGCACCAACATCGTCGCCAAGGCCGGAGGCGTCGCGAAGTACGAGAAGCGCATCCTGCGCGTCGTCCGCGACACCGAGAAGGTCAAGGAGTACATCATCCCTCCGGGCTTCGTCCTCTTCGTGAAGAACAACGACACGGTGGAGGGCGGCCAGCAGCTCACGGACGGCAACCTCGACCTGCACCAGCTCTACAAGCTCCGCGGCAAGGAAGCCGTGCAGAAATACATCCTCAAGGACGTGCAGTCCATCTACACCTCGCAGGGCCAGAAGCTCAACGACAAGCACATCGAGATCATCATCAAGCAGATGTTCTCCCGCGTGCTCGTGAAGGACGTCGGTGACACGGACCTCCTCCCCGGCGAGATCATCGAGAAGGCGCAGTTCATCGAGGAGAACATCGCCGCCAAGGGCAAGGGCGGCAAGCTCGCGACCGCGGATGAACTCTTCCTCGGCATCACCAAGGTCGCTCTCTCCACGCAGAGCTTCCTCTCGGCAGCGTCCTTCCAGGAGACCGCCCGCGTGCTCATCAACGCGGCGATCACCGGGAAGGTGGACCGCCTCGAGGGCCTCAAGGAGAACGTCATCATCGGCCGGCTCATCCCGGCAGGCACCGGCTACGGCGTCGACCGTCACGCCGCGGAAGCAGCCATGAACGCCGCGTAGTAAAAAGCGCGAACGCTCGCACAAAGACCCCCGTCGCCAGACGGGGGTTTTGTGCTGTATTGAGCCAATTTTGCGGAAGTGGTAAAGTGGCCAAGTGGTCGAGCGGCAAACTCACGCATCGTCACCATTTTTTCACGCCGCCACTTGTCCGCTCAGCTATGTCCAAGCACTCACGATGGTCGAAGGTGAAGCATCAGAAGGGGCCTGTCGACGCGAAACGCGCCGCGGTATTCACGAAGATGGCCAGGGTCATCACCGTCGCCGTCCGCGAGGGCGGTGGAGACCCCGCCTTCAATTTCAAGCTCCGCTCGGCGATCGATCAGGCGCTCGAAGCGAATCTTCCGAAGGAGAACATCGACCGCGCGATCAAGAAGGGGACGGGAGAGATCGCCTCTGACCGCATCGAGGAAGTGCTGTACGAGGGCTACGGTCCCGGCGGCGTCGCCATCCTCGTCGAGGCGCTCACCGACAACCGTAACAGGACGAGCTCGAACGTCAAACATACCTTCTCGGTCAACGGCGGCAACATGGCCGGCTCCGGCGCGGTCCAATGGATGTTCGATCGCAAGGGCGTCGCCGTCCTGAAGGGTCCGAAGCCGTCCGAGGAAGCCGAACTCGCGCTCATCGACGCGGGTGCGGACGACATTTCGACCGAGGGCGACGAGGTCACGGTCACGGGTGCGCCTGACGCCCTCGGGAAGCTGAGGGATGCGGCAGTGAAGCTCGGCTATAAGGTCGCGAACGCCGGTTTCGAATGGTCGCCGAAGGAAAATGCCGCTTCACCGGAACCGGAGGTCGCGGAGAAGATCGAAGCCTTGTTCGACGCGCTCGACGAGGACGAGGACGTGAATACGGTCTATTCGAATTATGAAGCTTGAAAGGTTGAAAGGTGAAAAGGTCGAGAGACATCCGATCGTTTCAAGTCTTTCAACCTTTTGACCTTCAGGGCTCTCGACCTCCTATGATCATCCTCGGCATCGACCCCGGCTTCGCGGACATGGGCTACGGCGTCATCGAGATCGTCGGCGGCAGGGACCGCTGTCTTGCCTATGGGAGCGTGAAGACGTCCGCGGGAGAACCGATGCCGAAGCGCCTCGCGGCGATCTACGACGGCCTCTCCGCGATCATCGAGAAATACCGGCCGGAGCGGGCGGGCGTCGAGAAATTATTTTTCTCGACGAACGCGAAGACCGCAATGAACGTCGCGGAGGCGCGCGGCGTCATCCGCCTTTGCCTCGAGCGCCACGGCCTCGCATGCAGGGAACTCGGTCCGGCGGACGTGAAGATGGCCGTCTGCGGCCACGGGACCGCCGCGAAGCCCGAGGTCCAGAAGATGACGCGCGTCCTGCTCGGTCTCGCCGAGATCCCCAAGCCCGACGACGCGGCCGACGCCCTGGCGATCGCGATCGCGGTCGCGCATACGCGTGTCGCGGAAAACGCCCGCGTAGCGGGGAAATCCTGAACTATGGAGCATTCCCGCGGCGAGGACACCTTCAGGATCGCGGCCCGGTTTTTCGTCGTCGGATTCGCCATCGCGCTCGTCGCCGGCACCCTCGCGTTCATCGCCCCGAAGAGGATGTTCGTCGGCAGCCGCCTGGCGCCCGAGGGCATCCGCCTCGTCCGCGATCGTTACGAGATCTCGATTTTCTACGACCGGAGCGACTGGATCGAATACGGAGACCTGCCGTACACGGAAGCGTCGAAGCAGGAATATCCGCCCCTCGGCGCGCTCTTCATCGAGGCCCCGCGTTTCTTCACCGACGACAAGGCGGTTTTCGAGGCGTTTTCCCTGGCGCGCTCGGCGGTCTGCTTCGGCCTGCTCTTCGCGCTCACCGCGGTGCTGCTGGGAAAGTTCGGCAGGTCCCGCCTGCGGCTGCTCGCGTTCTTCCTCCCGGCGTTCCTCTACTTCGCGCTATGGCGCTACGACACGTTCCCCGCGTTGCTGGCGTCGCTCGCCGTCCTGGCTGTCGCGTCCGAGCGTTACGGCGGCGCGGCCTTCGCGCTCTGGGCGGGGATAGCCGCGAAGGTCTACCCGGTGCTGTTCGTCGTCCCGCTCGGCTTGCGTCTCGAGGAGGCTTCGGACAAGAAGAAGGCGCACGCGGCGCTGGTCGTCTGGACGCTCGCCGCCTTCGTGCTCACGGCCGCCTTCCTGCTCGCCGCCCGGGTGCTCGGCATGTCGCCGTTCGCCGTCATCTACGGCATCCACGCGAACCGCGACACCGAGGCGGGCTCCATCAGGGAGCTCGTCCTTCGCGGCATGGCCGCGGCGGGCGCGGCGCCGTATGCCGCCCGCGCGCTGGTTTCGTTCTTCTTCGGACTTCTCCAGTTCGGCGCGGTCCTGCCTCTTCTCTCGCGCGCCAGGGTCGCTGGCCGTGAAGCCTACGCGCGCGCCTGCCTCTACCTGCTCATCCCGTTCGTCGCCTTCGGATGGTTCTTCTCCCAGCAGTGGATCATCTGGATCGCCCCGCTGGCGCTCCTCGTCGCCGGCGCCGCGGAATTGCGCCTCCTG
>JAVHQX010000059.1:0-3624 GCA_036171355.1 Patescibacteria group bacterium
ATTACGGATTCATCTTCCGGAAACCTTGAGAGAACGGAAACTTCACCTCTCGAACACGGCGCCCGCGGGCGCCGTGTTCGCTTTTTGGCGAGGGATCCCCGGAATTCGGATCGATGCGAAGCGTCGCGGCTCGGTTCCGCCGAAGGCGGACGCGACGTCGAACCCTCGGGCGCAGCCGCCGCAGGAGCGGCTGCGCGTACCCGAAGCGGGGATCCCGAGCGTCACATTTGCCTTTTTAGTGGTCGTTCTTTACAATGCCGATTCGATACTCACCTGCAGAACTTCCGTTTTTCGCGTATGGATTTTCTCCGCGGATACGCCGCTTTCCTCGATTATCGCTACTGGCTCTCCCTTCACCCGGTGCCGCTCGGCCCGTCGCTCGTCGGGGGCGTCTTTTCGTTCTTTGCCTGGTTCATCGTCGCGTCGGTCGCGCTGCGTCTCGTCGCGCGGGGACTGAAGAAGAGGGAGCCGCTTCGCGCCGACCTGCTGCGCAGATTCGCCCGCCCGCTGTCGACGGCCGGCATCCTGGGCCTGCTGTGCCTGCTGTTCGCCTACGAACAGGTGCCCATCCTGAACATGCGGCTCTGGTTCCTCCTGACGTTCATCCTGTTCGCCGTCGGCGTCGGCTGGGCAGCGGGCTACCTGGCGAAGGAATACCCGGCGCTGCTCCGCGAGGACGCGGAGCGGAAGCGGATCGGGAAATATCTTCCGAAGAAGAAGTGAACCTATGGACCGCGATGCCCTCGGCCTTTACGGCGAAGACGTCGCGGCGCGGCACGTGGCCTCGCGGGGGTACCGGATCCTGGACCGCCGCTGGCGCACGCCGCACGGGGAGATCGATCTCGTCGCTGAAGAACGCGGCGAGATCGTTTTCATAGAGGTGAAGACGCGGCGCGGGGACGCCTACGGCCTGCCCGAAGACGCCGTGACCCGCCGCAAGCGCGCGCGGCTTCGCGCCCTCGCGGAAACGTATCTTGCGGCGAAGGGACTGCGCGGCCGCGCGTACCGCATCGACATCATCGCGGTGACCGCGCCACCGTCGGCGCCGGCGACGCTCGCGCATTTCCGTTCCGCGGTGGGCGAGACCGATTGATCCCGTCGCGGGTCGCGCGGCAACCATCCGGTCAGCGCATGCGCGAAGGCGGAGCCGGCCCCGCCTTCGGCCGCCGATGATAAACGCTCGAGAATGCGCTCGTGACGGGATTGACCGCGGGACCGGATGGTGCTACGACGACGGTAACGTTCGTTCCATCGAGCAAAAGGAGGCGCCCATGACCGTGCTGTACGTCAGGGCGGCGCTCGTCGTCGCCATCGCGCTTGCCGCGTTCATCCTCGTGACGAAGGCAGCCTGGCCCTCGAACGCGCTGATCTTCAGGGCGTTCGCCGGCTGGTGCCGCTCGCTTCCCGACAAGTGGAAGCGGTTCCGCGACCCGGACTACCGGCGCCGCATGGAGGCGGTCGGTCGCTACGAAAACGTCTTCGGCAGCCTGGTCGTCCTCGTCGCGCAGCGCGCGTCCTACCTGCGGCAGCGCGCGGAGGCTCGCGGCGACTTCGGCACCCGGGTCTTCGACGCCTTCATCGAGGAGGCCGACGCGAAGATCGAAGGGCTCCGGCTCATCGCCGTCGAGATCATGCGGACGCTCGATGCCGAAGCGGTCGAGGCGATCGCGACCCGGCTCAACGAGGCCACGTTCGACGGCCGCGCGCCGATCGACGGGCTCCGTTCGTTCCTCGAAGAGGAGCGGGGGCTGATCGTCGCGTCGCCGCATCTCGCGGCGGGCCACGCCCAGCGGCTCATCCGGCGCTTCGCGCGGCTTTCGCCGGCCGACGCTCCCGCGTCGTCCTGAATTCTCCCGGCCCCAGGGCCGGGAGTTTTATGTCCCGCGCCTTTACAGCGCGGGTCGTGCGCTGTAGGGTCCTGCCAGGTCTTTTTGCCTAGGAGCGGTCATGAGCGACGTCAACGCGCCGGCCCTGCTTTGCATCCTTGTCGCCGCCGCGGCGACTGCGGGGCTGATCTACGCCTACGTCCCGTCGCCGCAGGCGTGGGTCTTCCGGCGCATGATCGCGCTGCTCGCCGTCCGGCGGGCGTTCGCGGCGTGCCGTCACGCCTTCGACCCCGACGCGCGGCGGCTCGACCGGTACTCGCGGGTCATGGTCGATCTGGAAACCGCGCTCGAGCTCCGTCTCGGCATCGAGCGGCGCCTCGCCGAGTCCTTCGGGCCTGACGGCGCCAGGAGCGCCTCGGGCCTCGCGGAGTTCGCGATGCTCGAGCAGCACCTCGAACGGCGCAGGGAACTCGCGCTGCGTTACCTGTCGTCCATGCCGGACGAGGACATCGCGGTCGTCGCCCGCACGTACCGGCGGAAGATGCTCGAGGACGGGGTCCCCGAGGACGCGGTCGCCGCGTTCTTCCGCGACGAACGCGACCTGGTCCGCGCGGCCTCGCACATGATCGTCGGCCACTTCGACCGGATGACGCACCGCTTCAACGCGCTCCAGGAGGCGGCCCGCGAAGGCCGCTGACCGGCCCCCTTGCGCGCCCTCCGGAAACGTGGTAGGTTTTCTACAGACCTGTTTTCTGAATGAAAACTGGTCCTTTTTTTACCCGAAACGCGGCATCCGCCGCATCCATCGACAGCCTAACCGATCGACTATGTCATCTCCGATTCTCCAGGCCATCAAGCAGATCAGCGACGAGAAGAACATCTCCGCCGAGTCGGTCATCGAGACCATCGAGGCGGCGCTCGCGGCCGCGTACCGCAAGGACTTCGGCCAGAAGAACCAGAACGTGAAGGTCGTCTTCGACGCCGAGTCGGGCGATTTCGAGGTGTTCGACGTGAAGACCGTCGTGGAGGACATGGAACTTCCGCCCGAGGAACTCGAGGGCGAGGAGGAACCCGAGGAACGGCCGGGCCGCCGCATGGAGCCCGTCGCCGTCGAGCCTCCCGCGCCGCCGGTCCTCGATGAGAACGGCATGCCGATCGAGGAGAAGAAGTTCAACCCCAAGACGGAGATCATGGTCACCGCCGCGCGTGAGACCCTGAAGAAGGACGCCGAGCTCGGCGAGGAGATCAGGACCCAGCTCGACGTGCCGGCCGCCTTCGGCCGCATGGCCGCGCAGACCGCCAAACAGGTCATCATCCAGAAGCTCCGCGAGGCCGAGCGCAACAAGCTTTTCAGCGAGTATAAGGAGCGCGAGCGCGAGCTCATCAACGCGACCGTCCAGCGCCGCGAAGGCCGGGCCGTCCTCATCGACCTCGGCCGTTCGTCCGCGGTGATGCCGCCGGAGGAGCAGATCCCGACCGAGCGCTACCTGCCGGGCGACCGCATCAAGGTGTTCGTCACCGACGTCCGCATGACCACCCGCGGCCCCGAGGTCGTGGTGTCCCGCGCCCATCCCGAAATCGTCCGCAAGCTCTTCACCCTGGAGATCCCCGAGGTCGCGAGCGGCGTCGTGAAGATCCACGCCATCGCCCGCGAGGCCGGTTTGCGCTCGAAGGTCGCGGTGTCCTCGACCCAGGAGAACGTCGATCCGATCGGTTCCTGCATCGGCCAGCGCGGCACGCGCATCCAGACGATCATCGGCGAGCTCGGCGGCGAAAAGATCGACATCATCCAGTTCGA
>JAVHQX010000060.1:0-3611 GCA_036171355.1 Patescibacteria group bacterium
GAGCGTTGTTGCCGTGATGCTCTTTCGAACCTCTTCCTCGGTCCGGTTATGCGCAATCAGTTCCTCACGCGTGGGAAAATCCACGCCGAGATAACAGGGTGCCTTGATCGCCGGGGAGCCGACCCGGACATGGACTTCACGGGCACCGGCCTCACGGACAAGGTTGATGATCCTCTTCGAGGTTGTGCCCCGGACGATGCTGTCGTCGACGAGGACGACCTGTTCGCTCGCGTATTTCCCGCTCAGCCGCACGTGATCGAAATAGGCCTGCAGCCGTCCCGCGGCCGCGCCGGCGCCCGAAGCGACCACCGTCGCGCCGGGACTGAGCTTCGGCTCGAGCTTCCGCAGATAACCGAGATAGCTGCCGCGCTCGGCGTCGATGAAGACGAAATCAATCGGCCCGTCGAGGTGCGCGACAAGTTCGCGGGCGTCGCCTCTCCTTATGTCCGCCCGCGGCGCCAGCCCGGCGAGGGCCAGGTTCGCTTCCGCGCGCCGCGCCAGTTCCTCGCTGATCTCGATGCCGACCACCTTGGCCCCGTCCTCGAGGTTCCGCGCGATGCGGACGGTCGCGTACCCGACCATCACGCCGATCTCCACCGCGCGCCGCGGACGGCGCTCCCGCACGAGGCGTTCGAGCGCCTCGCCTTCGGCGGGTCCGACGATCGGCAAAAACTCGTCCTTCGCGGCCGCTTCGATGTCGCGGAGGACCTCGTCCGCATGATGCATGGACATAGTGCCGCGCCCGTGCCGGGCGTCATCTATCCGAAAATCTCCCTCACGTAGTCGAGGTCGAGGGCCTGATGGAAATACGCGAGCATCTGGGTGCGCGCGAAGCCGATGTACTCTTCCGGCTGCTCGCGCCAGCGATAGACCTGGTCGAAGGCCTTCACGAGAATGCCAATCTGCATCTCGCCGAAATCGACGGGGAAATGCTTCCGGATCTCGTCGAGGTACGCCTTCTGCCAGGCGGGATTACCCCACATCAATATCCAGGCATACATGGCGACGAACTCCCACGGGTCAACGCCGCCGACCCAGTCCACGACGGCGATCCGGCCTTGGGGCAGGAAGATGAAGTTCCTCGGATAGAAGTCCCCGTTGGTGAACATCGAGCCCTCGTAGCGCTGGATGGATTTCGACGTGAAATGCTTGAGCGCGTTCTCGACGGTCGAGCGCTCCATGATCCCTTGCGTGACGAGCGTCTCGCTCTTGAGGCGGAAGTCGTCGAGCCAGGCGCCGAAGTCGAACCGCCTGACGAATTTCGGCAGCCCCCCGATGTCGACGAGACGCAGGTCGCGCAGCACGTCCACCGCGGAACGCGCGACGGCCAGGTTGATCCCCTTGCCGCCGAGCACATCCGGCTTGAAGGTCATCTCGGACCACTCGTACACGAGCGGCTCGCCCTTGATGTACTTCATGGTCATCCAGTGCAGCCCCTCGTGCGTCCCGTCGTTCACGTACTCCGGAAGCACCAGGCGCTCGAAAAGCCCCTGGTCGATCGTCGGCAGGATCTCGCTCATGATGCGGACCTCGTAGGCGATGCTCTCCGCTTTCCGGCGGTCGCTGCCGAACTTGAGGACGAACGTCGGTTCGTTCCCCGGATCGTCGACCTCGGTGCAGGCGAGCACGTTCCATTTGATCGCGTCGACGACGCGAAGATGGAGATGCTTAAGCAACTCGGGGACCAGGGGATGCAGCGGCGGAAGCGGGGGTTCCATAGTGACGTGCGGATGCGGCGCGCGGGAAAGACGGTCCGGGGTATCACTTCTTGAGATCTTCGACGGTCACTTTGGTCATGTGGTCGCCCTGAACGATCGCGCGGACCGCCTCCATACCGGAGGTCACGCGGCCGAAGATGGCGTAGGCCTTGGGGAGGGTCGGCTGGTCCTCGAGCACGATGAAGAACTGGCTGCCGTTGGTGTCGGGACCGGCGTTGGCCATGGCGACGATGCCCGCCTTGTAGTCGAGTTTCACGGGCTCGTCCTCGAACTTGTAGCCGGGACCGCCCATTCCGTTTCCGTCCGGATCGCCGCCCTGGATGACGAAACCGGGGACGACGCGATGGAACGTGAGCCCGTCATAGAACCCGCTCTTGGCGAGCGCGACGAAGTTCGAAACGGTCTTGGGCGCCTCGCCGTCAAGCAGTTCGAAGACGATCGTGCCCTTGTCGGTCTCGAGACGGACCTGCTTGCCGTGGATCTCGGCGGCGGGAAGAATGCCCGGGAAAGCCGTCGGACGGGGCGGCTTCGCCGTGTTGTCGCCGGTCTCCGCCTTGGCCGTCGTGTTCTTCCCTGCCTCCGCGGCGCCGCCGGTGGCCTGCGGCGGGTTGAACCGCAGGTCGGCCGCCGACTTGAGCGCGAAATCGTCGTTCGCCTTCTGCGCGGGAACGGCGACGTCGTTCGCGCCGCATCCGGCGCCGATGAAAAGCAGGCTGGCGGCGATCGAGGTCATAGCGATGAAATGTCGGGTTTTCATATAAGTGAGATGCGTGGAAAGTTCCTTCAATTGTAGCACCGTCCCCCTTTTTTTTCGAGCATCCGTCCCGGTCCGTCACCGGTCCGCGCCCTCCGCGGGAGCGAAAGCGGATTCGGTGTAGACGTTACCCGCGTTCCAGAATATCCAGCCGCTGGCGCCGCCGTCCACGGAAGCCTTCATCTGCGCCTTCACCATGGCCGGTGTGTAGACCGCGCCGAGGTCGAAATCCTGCAGCCATGGACGGACGGTCGCGATTTTGAGCGATAGCGCCGGATTCTTCTCCTTGAGCGCGAGGTCCTCCTGGAGCAGCACGGCGAACACCTTCTGCCCCTTCACCAGATTGTCGTGCACGACCTCGTACGGATGGTCGGCGGGATTCGCGAATCCTTCGAAGCCCGTCGGGTAATGCGACGGATACACCATCGGCGAGACGAAATCGAAATGCCGCGCGGCGTTGTCGAGCCGCTGGCCGATGTTCAGGTCCGAGTCGTGCGCCCACATGGTGAGCCCGAAGAGGTCGGCGGAGATGGGAATGCCCGCCTTCTCGCGCAACTCTGCGTCCATGTAGCCGAAGAACGAACGCATGACGTCGGCCTTCGGCGTCTTGCCGTCGTACGCCGGATACACCGCGAGCGACATGTTGCCGTCCGAGAGGAACCGGATGTAGTCGAACTGGACCTCGTCGAACCCGCCCGCGTACGCGTCGCGCGCAATCGCGGCGTCGTACTTCCAGACCTCGCGCGACGCGGGATCGAGCCACGACGTGCCGCGGCGGTCCCGCCAGACTCCCCCGCCCTGCCGCTTCACCGCCAGCTCCGGATGTTTACCGACCAGCCACGGGTCCTGGAACACGAACACCCGGGCGATGAGATAGATGCCTTTCTCGTGCAGGGGCCTCGTGAACTCGGCGAGCTTCCCGAGCTCCGGCTTCGCCGCGGCGAACGGCGCGAGCGCCGCGTCGGCGGGGACGAACGCGATCGCGCCGTTCCCGTCCTTCACGTCGATGACCATCGCGTTGAGTTCGGTGCGGTCGACGAAGCCGACGAGCTGCGCGAACCGCTTCGCGGAGCCCGCGGTCGCGGAACTGATATAGATGCCCTTGACGAACTCGGGCGGCGCGACGTGCGCGACGTCCG
>JAVHQX010000061.1:0-3584 GCA_036171355.1 Patescibacteria group bacterium
GTCATCCGGCACGTCATTGCAGTTGTCGTCTTTGCCGTTGCAGGTCTCGGCTTGCGGTCCGACGGTGCCCGCGCAGCGTACGCCGCCGTCGACGCCGCAGACGTTCTCGCCGAGTTCGCAGCTGCCGATGCCGGCCAGCTGGGGCGGGAGCGTCCCGTCGTTGCAGGTCGTGCCGATGCGCGCGTCGTCGAATGTCGGATCGGCCAAGTCGATCTTTCCGTCGCAGTCATCGTCCTTGCCGTTGCAGGTTTCCGGCCGTTCGTGGTTCGCGGCGACCTGGCACTCTTCGACTTCATGCAGGCGTTCTGAACCGCAGCGGCCGCAGCCTACGGTGGCCAGGGTTACGGCACACATCAGGAAGACCTCGCGGCGCGAGGCACTACGTGTGCGGACCATGCAATCTCCATTCGTAAGCCAACGAAACCTATTTTTTGGCTATATAAAGAGCCAAAACAGCCTTAGCAGAGAAGCCGCGTCGTGGCAATCCTCCTGCCCCGGGGCCCCCGCGAAACGACTTCGGGGAAGGGGAACCGCCCGGAAAAGGGTGTATAATGATGTGGATTTCACCATGACCATGCGCTTTCATAGGAGTCATCTGGTCATCGACGGTCTCATGATCGGGGCGTTGACGTTCACGTCCTTCGGCATTTTCTATCTCGTTTCCGCGCAGACCGACCTCACCACCGACGCGCAGCTCGAGCCCGTCCCGATCGAAAGCGTGAATGGATCGACGAGCGAGCCGTTATTGCCGCCCCCGCCGCCGCCCGAGGGTGCCATCGCGCCGCTGCCGCCGGCCGAGGTCATCGAATCCGTTCCGATTGCGCCGCTGCCGCCGGATGGCACGCTCGCGCCCGTGTCTCCGCCGCCCATCCAAGAGAAGCCGGTCTGCGGCAATGCCGTTTGCGAGCGGCTCAAGGGAGAGAACGCGGAGTCATGTCCCGCGGACTGCCACGCGGATGTGACGCCGATGGGACAGCAGATTCCGCAATTGCCTCCGGCTTGCAAGGAGAAGGGCGTCACCGATCCCCAGGAGTGCAAACGCGTGATGGAAGAGCCCATCGCCGCCGCGCCCGAACAGCAGGACGCCCCCGCGCCTCTGCTGCCCGTGTTTTGCCGCCTCAAAGGCATCACGGTTCCTGAAGAGTGCAAGAAGGTGATGGCGTCGCTTCTTTCGAACGGCCATGCCGCGCCGGAAGCATCGGGAAAGGAACAGGAGCACCCTGCCGCGGCCTTTTCCGGCGCCGGCTCGATGTTGCCGAAGCCGTGCGTCGACCGGGGCATCACCGATCCGGCCGCCTGCAAGGACCACATGGTCCGGAATTTTCCGAAGAAGAACGCCGGACAAGACTCGGACGCGCCGCAGTACGTGCCGAAGGAATGTTCCGACCAGGGCGTCACCGATCCGGCGAAGTGCCAGCAGCATCTTGTCGGGCAAGGGGTGTTGCCGCGCTGCAAGGAAAAAGGCGCGTCGACTCCCGAGGAATGCCGCGCCATGGTCGCCGCGGAGAATCTTCCCGTGGAGTGCAAGACGGAGGGCATCTTCGATGAGAAAGAATGCAAGGCGCTGCTCGCGGCCGCGTTCATGCCCGCGAGCTGCAAGGACGCAGGCATCACCGACCGCGACGCGTGCAGAGCGATGCTGCTGGAGAAAGCCGGACGTCCGAAGGGGTGCGAGGGCGTCGGCGCCGCGGAGTGCTGGGACCGCATCGACGCGGGCAAGGTGGATCAAGGCGAGGTCTCGCGGCTGAACGAGGCCATGCGCGGGGACATGCCGGACAAATGCAAGGATCTCGGCGCGAATGACATGGCCGCGTGCGACCGCCTGGCGCATGGGCTGTATGTGGCGCCCGAGTGTCGCGAGGACGGGATTTTCACCGCGGATGCCTGCGATAAGCATCTCTTCGAGAAGTATGGCGGCGCCACGGCGGATCAGGTCGCTGCGGTCGCGGCCGAGGAATGCGGCGAGGCGGGCAGCGGCCCTGATGCCTGCCGGGGACTCCTGGAACGGAAATATTTTCCGAGGGAGTGCCTCGATCAGGGCATCACCGATCCGTCCGTCTGCAAGGACCGCCTGCAAGCGCTGCATATGCCCGCGGAATGCCGCGATGCGGGAACGGCGTCGGAGGACGACTGCGAGGCGCTGCTGCGCAAGCGGTACATGGATCCCGTCTGCGCGACCCAGGGCATCACCGATGCATCCGCGTGCGCGGAGTTCGTCTACGGCCATATGGCCGGCGGTGTCGTCTGCCAGGGGCTCGATCCCGATCAGTGCGCGCTCGCGGCGAAGGGCCGGCATCTCGGCGAGATCATGGCTGCCCAGCGGAACAGCGAGGATATGTCCCGGGTCATGGACCAGGCCGTCGGCGAGGGAGGGGAGCTCGATCTTGACGCGCTCGCGCAGCGCGCGGACGGCATGCATGGGAAAGTCCAGGAGATACTCCCGCTCGCGGGAGGCAGGAGGCGGTTGAGGACGCTCAGGTCCACGGCGTCGATCGCGGTCACGAGCGCCGACGACGTGAACGCCGCCGCGCCCATGGTCCTGATGTTCGACTCGGACGGCGACGGCGTCCCCGATGACCTCGAGACCCGCCTCGGCACCAATCCGACGAAGCCGGACACTGACGGCGACGGGGTCGGCGACGCGGAGGAACTCAAAGCGAAGCCCGAGTCCGCCTTCGCACCGGTCGACCTCGCCATCCTCGGCGCGGGTTCGGTCGGCCAGCCGAAGACGGAAGGGGAGACGGACGCGGCGCTCAGCATCGCGATCGACGAGACCGCGGTTGCGGCTCCCGTCACGTTCCTGCCGATCCGCGCGGCGGAGGCGGCGGCGCCGCCCGGGCACCGGCTCAAGGGCAGGGCTCCCGCGGGCACGCGCGTCGTGAGCCTGTACGTCTATAGCGACATGCCCGTCCTCGTCACCACGTCCGTCGATGCGAACGGCGAGTGGAGTTACACGCTGTCGGATCAGCTGAAAGACGGCACCCACGAGGTCTACGTCGCGATCAACGATAACACGGGCAAGATCGTGAAGAAGAGCGATCCGCTGGCGCTGCTCGTGAGCGCGGCGGCCGCGGCGGCGGCGGACGTTCCCGGCGCGGCGGCACAGTTTCAGCCGTCGCCGGCGACGCCGACTTCGGCGCCGCCTGCCGTGGCGCAGGCGAAGACCGACGCGCAGGCGAACGCCGCAGCGGGGTCCAAGCAACAGACCGACCTCGCGCTGTTCATTGTCGGCGGCGCGGCGCTCCTCATTGCGGCCGTCGTCATCGCCGTGTTGCTGGTGCGCTCCGGAAAGCGCAGGGGAGGAGCCGGCCCGCAAGCTTCTCCGTGACGCGCATGCGCATGGAAACGAAAACAGCCCGATATGCCGGGCTGTTTTCGTTTTCTATTTGCCGATCTTGAAGGCGATTGCGTCGGCTTTGGCATCGACGGTGACCGTCTGTTCGTCCTTGACCTCACCTTCGATGATCTTGAGCGCCAGGGGGTCGAGGATCTCGCGTTGCAGCGTGCGCTTGAGCGGCCGCGCGCCGAAGACGGGATCGTAGCCTTTTTTGGCGAGCAGCTTCTTGGCCTTGTCCGTGACCGCG